>NZ_UBIZ01000402.1:0-35993 GCF_900465275.1 Parafrankia sp. Ea1.12
GCCGAACCGGCGCTGATGGCGGCGTCCTGGTAGGACCAGGCGTTCGGCGGCTGCCCGGCCGGGCGAACAACCCGACGGCCGGACACAGGGCCACCAGCAGCACCACGGTGAGAAAGGCCAGGAGGGCACCCGGCATTCGGGCCCGCGGACCACGTCGACCCACGGCCCGGCCGCCGGCTGTTCCCACCATGCGAACAGCCTCACGGGCGCCGCCGAACCACGCAAGATCGCGCATGGCCCCAAGCTCCCGCGCGGCATGACGAACGCCGCCCCGAGTTGGGGCACGGCGAAGGCCGCCCCGAGCCGACATGGCGACGGCCGTCCCCAGCCGCCCTCCCAAGCCGCCGTTCCGGCCGCGACGCGGGTGCGTGCGCACCCGCGAGGCGGGCTGGAACGAACGAAACCGACGGACAGCATGGGTGCCGCCCGTCGGTTTCGACACGTGAACCACCACCGCCCTCCCGGAGCGGTGGAGAGTTCAGGCATATGGGACGTCCGCTCAGCAGGCGGGTCCGGCCGTCGGGTTGTTCGCCCGGCCGGGCAGCCGCCGAACGCCTGGTCCTACCAGGACGCCGCCATCAGCGCCGGTTCGGCGCAGTTATCAGATGTCACTTCCGATGCTCGGAACTCCCTTCAGCAGGGCACGCACCTCCGCCTCGCGGTACCGGCGGTGACCGCCCAGAGTCCGGATCGAGGTCAGCTTTCCGGCCTTGGCCCACCGGGTCACGGTCTTCGGGTCCACCCGAAACATCGTGGCCACCTCGGCGGGCGTCAGCAGCGGCTCGGCATCCGGCGTTCTCGTCGTCATTGCGTTGGCCTCCCGTCACAGAGCGTCGCTCCGTCCCATACAGATCGTGCATCCTTCGGGGGCATTTCGGACATGGCACGTCAGGACCATCTGCTGACTAGTCACAGCTCGTCCGAAGCGGAGGGCAACGCTGCGCTAACAGGCGGCGCCGATCAACTGGCAGATTCCCGTGACTGCAGGGGTCTCCACCTGATCAGCACTCGTTCGTACGCCTCGACCGCAAGGTCTGTTCGCCCACGGCGTAACGCGCTGACCGCCTCGACGATGTCCTCGACGGATGTGTCCCGCCGCAGCATGTCGTCGTCCAGCAGGTCAACTAGCCCGTCGTAGTCCAGTTCGACCCTGCTCTGCGGATGGAAGGACCCCAGCCAACGGGCCAGCTCGGCGACGCCCTCGATCGCGGGGGCGTCGGTGTTCGCCGCCCGGAGGGTCTCCATCGCCTCCACCGCGCGGCCGACCCGGCGGCGAGCGAGGCTCATCGTGGTCCGGTAGACCATGGAACGGTCGGCGCTGTCACCGGTGACCAACGCCCGCTCCGCTGGGTCGAACAGTACGAACCAGGTCGGCGGCACCATCCAGGTGCAGGTCTGGACATGGACCTTGATCTCGGGCCGGCGTGCCTTCCACCGGTCGAGCTCTGTCTCCGCCGGGTCCACCAGCCGGCGCGGGAGGAAGGCCTCGGCGACGCGCTCCGGCATCAGCCCGCGGAACTCCATCGCCGCCTGCCACACCCGCAGCTGCGTCGACCACGGGCAGACGAACATCAGGCCGTCCGCCCACTGGACGAAGGCGGACTCGTCGGCGACGTCCAGCGACGGCCGGACGGCCGCCACCAGCGCCACGACCCGCTCCCGCCGGGCGCCCGCGCGCCGCGAGGGCGGCCCCGAGGCCGCGTACCGCTGCCAACGGACGCGGTCCGCGGGCGGGAAGGCGGCCAATGGCTCGTAGACCCGCAGGTAGGCAGCGGGTGAGACGACAGCCACGCTAGACACCGGCCTCGACGGCGGCGTCACCCGCGATGCCCGCCGGCAGCGGGATCGCCACGGACGCCGACCCCCCGTGGAGGGCCGGAACAGGTGCGGACATGCCCCTGGATCCTGGCATGCCTCCGATCCTGGCACGGACCACGGGCGCGGCGGGCCCGGCGGCGATGAGAGGTCGGGCAACCCGCGCGATCGCCCCGGTGAGACCCGGTAGCGCCAGCCGCACCGCAACCCCGCCGGACCCCCTCCCGGGCCGGCTCCGCGCCCGTCAGGGCCGCCCGGACGGCGGCGGCCCGCACGACAGGAGCCGCGCGGGCCGGGCCCGTAATGTTCGCCGCAGCGGCCGGCGGGAGCCCGCCGCGCACAGGGCTCACGGGCCGTCGGCTCGCGGAGCCGTCCGGAGGGAGGCTCGGTCATGTCAGCGGTGGTCGGCACGTCCACGGGAGTCTCGTCGGTGTTCGAGGCCGGCGCGGAGCACGAGCAGGTGGTGTTCTGCTCCGATCGGGCCAGTGGCCTGCGCGCCGTGATCGCCATCTACTCGACCGCGCTGGGGCCGGCGCTGGGAGGCACCCGGTTCCACGCCTATCCGGACGAGGCGTCCGCACTGGCCGACGCCCTCGCGCTCTCCCGCGCGATGGCCTACAAGGCCGCCTGCGCGGGCCTGGACCTCGGCGGCGGCAAGGCCGTCATCCTGGGCGACCCCGCCCGCGACAAGACCGAGGCGCTGCTGCGCGCCTACGGGCGCTTCATCGCCTCGCTGGGCGGCCGCTACGTGACGGCCTGCGACGTCGGGACGTACGTCGAGGACATGGACACCGTCGCCAGGGAGACCCGTTGGGTCACCGGCCGCTCGCCGGCGCACGGCGGCTCGGGCGACTCCGGGGTCCTGACCGCGTACGGCGTCTTCGAGGGGATGCGCGCCTGCGCCCGGCACCGATGGGGGACACCCTCGCTCGCCGGGCGCAGGGTCGCCGTCAGCGGGGTCGGCAAGGTCGGCCTGCGCCTCGTGGGGCACCTGGTGGAGGAGGGGGCGACCGTTCTGGCCGGGGATACCGATCCGGGCGCCCTGCGGCGGCTGGGCGCCCGCCATCCCGACGTCCAGCTGGTGGCCGACCCCGACGAGCTTCTCCGGGCCGAGGTCGACATCTACGCGCCCTGCGCGCTGGGCGGGGTGCTCACCGACGAGGTCGTGCCCGCGCTGCGGGCGGAGATCGTCTGCGGCGGGGCGAACAACCAGCTGGCCCACCCGGGCATGGACAAGGTCCTGTCCGACGCGGGCGTGCTGTACGCGCCCGACTTCGTGGTCAACGCCGGCGGACTGATCCAGGTGGCGGACGAGATCGAGGGGTACTCCCCGGAACGGGCCAGGGCCCGGGCCGCCCGGATCTTCGACACGGCGCTGGACATCTTCCGGCTCGCCGAGGCGGAGGGCGCCACCCCGGCGGTGGCGGCGGGACGCTTCGCAGAGCGCCGGATGACCGACATCGGCCGGCTGCGGGGCATCCTGCTGCCCTGACCGTCACCGGCGGGCACGCCCGGAACCCGTGTGCCAGCACGCCTTTCCCGCCCCCGGAAGCCGTGACGCTGGGCACATCGGGCACCGGCGCGCGGGCGTCGCGGCGGGCCCGCGGGCCCGCTGTCAGGGGAGTCCCGGGACCATCCGTAGGGGTCAGATGATCTCCGCCGTGTTGTCCGACGACAGGTAACTGTCGGGTTGGCGTGCCGAGTAGGCTGCGATCCCTGTAGTCTCGGGAAGCACGAGACAGTGAGAGCACCGGGGCGGGTCCCCGTCGTCATGTTCGAGGGGGTCGAGCCATGGGGCGCGGCCGAGCGAAGGCCAAGCAGACGAAAGTCGCCCGCGAGCTCAAGTACAACTCGCCCACTATGGATCTCGACCGATTGAAGGCGGATCTGGGCGCGGGTACTACGCGGGAGACCGAGAGCGACGAACCGTACTCGGATGACGACTACGGTTACGACGCCTACCTGGACGATGAGGACGAGCACCGCTCGTCCCGTTGAACCCGGGGCTGCCCCGGCCGACGCCGGGCCTCCGGGAAATCCGGGGGACCGGCTGCGACCACCTGGCGACAGGTGGTCGTCCATGTCGGCAGCAGATCGAGTCCGGTACGCCCGCCTCGCGCGGGCACACCGGGCGCCGAGCCAGGCTGGGCGGAACTGTCGGTGTTCCGTCCTAGAGTCTCAGAGGTCAGGATCTTCCCGACCGAGGAGCCTCCCATGTCAGTGATGGCCGGCCGCCCACGTGGATGTCCCGCGGGCAGGTGTTCGGGCTGGTCCGCACGCGGCCCCCGACGAGCCGGCTCGTGACCGGCCGCCTCTTTGCCCGGGCGGCCGTGGCGGGGCGAGCCGCACCAGGGCCGCCCGTGGCCGGGCCGCCGGCCGCGTCAGGGGTGGGTGCCCACGAGGCGCGCCACGCCGTCCTCTCCAGCTCCGCCGGGCAGCGGCTCGACCCGTCCCGCGATCCAGGCAGCGACGCCGCGGTCAGCCAGCGTCCGCACCACGGCCTCGGCCTCGGCGGGAGCGACGACCGCGACCATTCCGACCCCCTGGTTGAACGTGGCCTCCATGTCGGCCTCGCTCACCCCGCCGCGCTCGGCGAGCAGGCCGAACACGGCCGGCGGAGCCCAGGTCGATCTCTCCACGACGGCAGCCGTCCCCGGCGGGATCACGCGGGCCAGGTTCGCCGCGAGACCGCCGCCGGTGATGTGGGCGAAGGCGTGCACCTCGGCCGTCTCGATGACGGCCAGGCAGTCCCGGGCGTAGATGCGGGTGGGCGTGAGCAACGCCTGTCCGAGCGTCGTCCCCAGGGCCTCTTCGCGCCTCGCCAGTGCCTCCCGACCCGCCACGGAGACGCCTCCGGGCTGGTCAGGCTCGACCGGACCGAACAGGATGTGTCTTACCAGCGAGAAACCGTTGGAGTGGAGACCGGATGACCCCATCGCGACCACCACGTCCCCCGGCCGGACCAGCTCCGGCCCGAGCACGGCGTCGGCCTCGACGACCCCGACCCCCGTCGCGGCCAGGTCGTAGTCGTCGATTCCCATGAGGCCGGGGTGCTCCGCGGTCTCGCCACCCACCAGGGCGCACCCGGCCTGCTCGCAGCCGGCGGCGATCCCGGCGACGATCGAGGCGATCCGCGCCGGCTCGAGGGAGCCACAGGCGATGTAGTCGAGCAGGAACAGCGGCTCCGCGCCGCAGACAACGAGATCGTCGACCACCATGGCGACCAGGTCGATGCCCACCGTGTCATGGACGTCCATCGCCCTGGCCAGGGCGATCTTCGTGCCCACGCCGTCGGTGGACGAGGCGAGCAGCGGGCGCCGGTAACGGGCCACGTCCAGCGCGAACAGGCCCGCGAAGCCGCCGAGTGACCCGACGACCTCGGGCCGGGTGGCGCGGGCGACGTGCTGGCGCATGAGCTGCACGGCCCGGTCGCCGGCCTCGACGTCGACCCCGGCGTCCCGGTAGGAGACCGAGCGCCCCTCGGTGGTGCTCCCCTGGCCGCCGGCCTCTGAGCCCTGGCCGGATCCGTTGGCGTGCCTCACCACCGCGCGCTGCCCAGCGGTGCGCCGTCCACTGCCACCTCGTCCACTGTCATTCCGTTCACCGTGGCCCCGTTCGTGGCGACTCCGTTCGCTGCCATGCCGTTCGTGGCCACCCCATTGGCTGCCACGCCGTTCGTGATGGCTCCGTTCGTGGCCAACCCGTCGGCCGGTGCGCCGTCGACCGCCACGGCGTCGGCTCTCGTCCCGTCGGGCCGTGCCCCGTTCGCGCGCGCGGCGCCGACGTCCTGGGCGGGCTCGAGCGGGACGGGTTCGAGGTCGAGATCGAGATCGTGATTGTCGGGGGACGGGTCCGCGCCGTTCATCCCCAGGGTCACCCGCTCCCGGAGGGCCTGCGCGATGACCTCCTCCGTGGTCTGCGGCCCGAACGGCTCCAGCCGGTACTTGCCCAGCTTGTCCGAGTCGGCGAGCGGAACCGGGTAGATGCCGTCGAAGCAGGCCCGGCACAGCGCGTCCGCCGGCTGCTCGGAGGCCTCCACCAGCTCCTCGAGGGAGACGTAGGCGAGCGAGTCGGCGCCCAGCGAGCGCCGGATCTCCTCCACGCCACAGCCGCTGGCGATCAGCTCGGCGCGGGTGGCGAAGTCGATGCCGTAGAAACAGGGCCACCGCACCGGGGGCGACGAGATCCGCACGTGCACCTCGGTCGCCCCGGCCTCGCGCAGCATCCGCACCAGGGCCCGCTGGGTGTTGCCACGCACGATCGAGTCGTCCACGACGACGAGCCGGCGGCCCTCGATGACGTCGCGCAACGGGTTCAGCTTGAGCCGGATGCCCCGCTGGCGGATGGTCTGCGACGGCTGGATGAACGTCCGCCCGACGTAGGAGTTCTTGACCAGGCCCTCACCGAACGGGATGCCGGACGCCTCGGCGAAGCCGACCGCGGCCGGCACACCGGACTGCGGGACCGGGATCACCAGGTCGGCCTCGACCGGTGCCTCCCGGGCGAGCCGCCGGCCCACCTCGACCCGGGTGGCGTGCACCGACCGGCCACCGATCGTCGTGTCCGGGCGGGCGAGGTAGACGTACTCGAACAGGCAGACATGCCGGTCGGCCTGGGCGAACGTGAGCGAGCGCGGGCCGCCTGCGTCGATGACGACCAGCTCACCGGGCTCGATCTCGCGGACGAAGCGGGCGCCCACGATGTCGAGCGCCGCGGTCTCGCTGGCGACGATCCACGCGCCGTCCGGCCGGTCGTCGAGCCGGCCCAGCACCAGTGGATGGATGCCGTGCGGGTCCCGCGCCGCGTACAGGGTCGACGCGTCCGCGAACGCCAGCGAGAAGGCCCCCGCCAGCCGGGGCAGGACGTCCATCGCGGCGTCGACCAGGGTCGGGCCAGGATGCGCGGCGAGCATCGCGGTGATCAGGTCGGAGTCGGTGGTGGCGCCCTGGCCGCCCTCGCTGTCGCCGAGCGACCCGGCCAACTCGATGATGTTCGTCAGGTTGCCGTTGTGGCCGAGCGCGATCGGCCCGCCGAAACCCGCCGTCCGGTAGGACGGCTGGGCGTTCTCCCAGGTGGACGAGCCTGTGGTCGAGTACCGGGTGTGCCCGACGGCCACGTGCCCCGACAGGCTGGAGAGGGTGATCTCGTCGAAGACCTGGGCGACCAGACCCAGTTCCTTGAACACGACGACGGTGCGGCCGTCGCCGACCGCCATCCCGGCGGCCTCCTGGCCGCGGTGCTGGAGGGCGTAGAGGCCGTAGTAGGTGAGGTTCGCCACGTCCTCCCCGGGCGCCCAGACACCGAAGACGCCACAGGCGTCGCGCGGGCCGGGATCGTCGTCGAGAAGATCGCTGTCGAGAGGATCACCGCCGAGAGGATCACCGTTGCGCGGGGCACCGTGGAGAAGGCCGTCGCGACGGCGGCCGTCGCGAGACTGCGGCGGGCGGCGGACGGACGTCGACTCCCGGCGAGATGCGGGGTCGTCGCTGTGGGCGACGTGTGGCACCAGGTCTCCTAGAGAGGTCAGGGTGACCGAGATGTCGGGAGGAACGGGGCGGGTTCAAGGCAATGTCGTGACACCCCCGGGCATGACGACACTCACATCAACCGACAGCCACGGGAAGCACCCCGGGACCACCCGACGTTCACGCCCGCCCTCGACTCCCCACATAACCAACGCTAGCAGCGGGGACGCCGATCGGCCGGTCGAGCGCGATCTCCCCCGTCACGCGACGCAGAGGTCACAAAGAAAACACGACAAACACGCACACCGGCCCGCCCGGTTGCGACCAGACAAACATCCAGGCGCCGTCAGGCGGACGGCGGGTGCCGTCGAGCGGGCGGCGGATGCCGTCAGGGCAGGCCGGCCCGGTGCTGTCCGGCAGGCGGGCCGGATGCGGTCAGGCGAGCAGCGGCAGCAGGAACCGTAGATCGGCACGCTCACCGCTGGCGCGGATCCGGCCGTCGGCGAGCGCCGCCTCCCAGGCCAGCCGGCCCGTCGCGATCAGGACGAACGCGGCCGGGTCGGCCTCGACGACGTTCGGCGGTGTACCGCGGGTGTGCCGAGGCCCCTCGACGATCTGCACGGCGGAGAAGGGGGGCACCCGCAGCTCCACCGCGTGCCCCGGAGCGCGCTGGGCGAGCATCGACGTGAACAGCCGCACGACGGTCTTCAACGCGGGGCGCGCCGGGGGCACACCCAGGTCCAGGCCGTGGACGACCGCTTCCACCGCTCGGGTGAGCAAAAACTCACCCAACCGCATACGCCCACCCGGGGTGATCACCAGCCGGTCGGCGATCTCGTCCGGTGGGAGGCGAGCCAGGTCCGCCGCGGCGCCCGCGGCGGCGTCCCGGAAGGCCACGCGCACCGCCTCCGGAGCCTGGCCGGCGGCGAGATCCCGGACCGTGGCCGCGATCGCCCCGGCCCGGGCTCCGGTGCCGGCCAGGTAGTCGGCCGCGGTCACGAGCGGCGCACCGCCGGTCCGGGCCAGGCTCGACTCCGCTCCCGAGCCGCCCGCCGGTCCTCCGCCCGAGCCGCCCGCTGATCCCCCGGCCAGGCTGGGCGTTGATCCCCTGGCCAGGCCTGGCGCCGGGTCCCCGCGCAGCGCGGCGCTGAGGGTGAGTGCCGAGCGCGCGGTGTGCAGCACGAGCTCGGCGGTAGTCCAGCCGGGCAGTGCGCTCGGGGCCGCGAACGCCTCGTCGGGGAGCCCGCCGACGTGGCCGGAGATCGCCTTCCACTGCTCCTCCAGGGCCCCTGGCAGCGCCGGAGCGAATCCCGCCGCGCCGCCGCGCGCATCGCCGTCCTGCGCATCGCCCCGTGCCACCGGACTCGTCTCCCCTCTCGTGCGTGCCGCCGTCCCACCGCTGTCCCACCGGCGTCCACACGGCGCTCGCGCACAGCGGTCCCGCGCGGCGGCGGCGTCTCTCGGGACGCCGGTCGCGGCACCCCTCGCCGCTCGGCCGTCCCGCCACGGGCGAGGATGAGGCCGTGGATGCCACCCCGTTCGACACCGCGGCGCTTCGGGCACGTGTCATCGAGGCGTGGGCCGCCTCCGCGAGCCGCTTCCGGGAGGACGCGAACGCCGAGGAGGACGCCGCTCTCGGCGCCTACCGGGACCGCCTGCTCGTCGAGCTCCTCCAGAACGCGGTCGACGCGGCGGCGGCCGCCGGTGTGCCGGCAAAGGTACACATCAGGCTCACGTCGGAGCAGCACCCGCACGGCGGGCCGGGTGGGCTGCTCGAGGTGGCGAACACCGGCGCCCCGCTGACCGCCGCCGGCGTCGAGGCCCTGTCGACGCTGCGCGCGTCCGCGAAGCGCGACGTGCAGGCAGTCGGCCGCTTCGGCGCCGGCTTCGCCGCGGTCCTCGCGGTGACGGACACGCCGTCGATCGTCTCCCGGGCGCCCTCGGGCCCCGGCGACGCGGCGGACTGGCGTGACGCCGACCAGCACAGTACGGACCAGCACAGTACGGACCTGCGCGGGGTGGAACGGCACGGCGTGGCGTGGCGCGGGGTGGAGTGGTCGCGCCAGCGCACCGCCGACCTGGTTGTCGCGACGGGCGCGGACGCACTGCGCCGCGAGCTCGACCGCCGCGCCGGCGCCGTGCCCGTTCTGCGCCTGCCCTTCGACCTCGGCGACCCGGCGTCCGGGCCCGGCGACGGGTTCGACACCGTCGTCCGGCTGCCGCTGCGGGACACGGCGGCGGCGGCCACGGCACGCGAGCTCATCGCCGCGTTCGACCCCACGCTGCCCCTCGTCCTGCCCGGCCTTGAGGAGATCGTCGTCGAGGTGGACGGCGACGTCCGAACCCACCGGTGTGTCTGGGAGCCGGTGCTCCCCGGGCCGGACGGAACCGACCTCGAAATCGCCACCGTCGACGGCACGCGGTGGCGCGGCTGTGTCCACCGCGGCTCGATCCCGTCCGAGCTGCTCGCCGACCGCCCGGTCGAGGAGCGTGACAGGACCACCTACAACGCCCGGGTGATGATCCCGGACGGCGGCTGGCCCGCCGAGGTGGCGCAGGTGGTGCGCGCGCCGCAGCCGACCGACGAGGCCGTCGGCCTGCCCGCGCTGATCAGCGTCGACCTGCCGCTCGATCCGTCCCGACGGCACACCGTGCCCGGGCCCCTGCGGGACTGGCTCACCGACCGGCTCGCCGACACGGTCGTCGCGCTCGCCGCTCACCTGGCCACCGCCCGACCGGACGGCGCCGAGAGCGGTGACCACGGCGCGGACGGGGAGCGCCACGCGGCTCCCGATCCCCTCACCGTCCTGGACCTCGTGCCGACCGGGCTGCCCCGCAGCGAGGTGGACGGCCGGCTGCGCGACCGCCTGCTCGCGCTGCTGCCGGACGCCCCCGTCCTGCCGGGCGGCCGCCGCGGCCGGGACTGCCTCGTCCTGGACCTCGGCCCCGCCACGGACGCCGTCACCGACCTGCTGCGCGCGGGCGCCGAGACGGGCTCCGGCACCGACCTCACCGGGGGCGGGGCGGGCGCCGGTGACCCCCGCCATCCGGACGGCGCGGCCCTGACAGACCTGGCGGACCTGGACCTGGACCGGACGGAGATGACGGACCCGGACCTGGCGGACTTTGCCGCGGCGGGGAAGGCTGACGAGGCCGCGGCCGACGAGGCCGTGCTCGACGGGCTGCTGCCGGCCGAGTTCGCCACCCGGCGCCGCCGGCCCGCCCTCGACCTCCTGGGCGTCCGCCGCCTGGACACCGGGGCCGTCGTCGAGGTCCTGCGCGGCATGCGGCGGACGCCGTCCTGGTGGGCCGGGCTGTACCCGCTGTTGCTGACCGCACCCGACCGGGACGCCCTGGGCGCGCTGCCGGTTCCGGTCGTGGTCGTGCCCGACGGCGACGACCTCGGCTCCACGCCGGCCTTCGCCCATGCTGATCCGTCCACCGGGACCGGACCGGACGGGGGTGGAGCCGACCTGGCGACACCACCCAGCCGGATGGTCACCGGACCGCGCGGGGCCCTGCTACCCACCCCCGATCTGGACGTGGTGGCCCTGGCCCGATCGGGGCTGCCGCTGCGCGTCGTCCATCCCGACGCGTGCGCGGGTACGGCCCGCGACGCGCTGCGGACCCTGGGCGCCTCGGAGGGCACGCCGGCCGGGGTGCTGCGGGACCCGGCGGTACGCGAGGCCGTCACCCAGGCCGACCCCGACGACGACCCCGGCGAGCTGGACGCCCTCGCCGCCGCCGTACTCGCGCTGGTGCGCGCGATTGTCCCGGATGGACACACCGCTCATCCGGACGAGCACGCCACCAGTTCAGACGGGCGCACCGTCCATTCGGACGGGCACGACCGCAATGACGGGCTGGACGGCGGCGGCTTCCCGTCCGACACCGTGGGTGATCCGCACCCGGAGCAGGGGCCGTCCGCGATGCCGTCGTGGCTGGGTGGGCTGCTGCTCCCGGAACAGGGCGGCGGCTTCGCGCCCGCGTCCGAGCTGGTGATCGCCGACGGACCGCTCGACCGCCTGCTGGCCGAGGACGCGCCGTTCGGCGCCCTGGACCCACGGCTGAGCACCGCCTGGCCGGACCATGTCCTCGAAGCCGTCGGCGTCCTGCGGACCTTCGGCGTCCTCTACGCGTCGGACGTGACCCTCGACCCGGACGAGCCCGTCCTGCTCGAGCTTGACGACAGCGACACCTGGGCGGATGACGTCCACGATGCCGCCGACCGGACGGGGGAACGGGGCACCGCGGCTTCCGGTGACGGGCGAGGCTCCGGCCGCGGGCCCGGCGCGGCTGGCGTGCCGGGTGGACACGGTGTGCCGGGAGCGCACGGTGTGCCAGGGGCGCCGCGGGTTGTCCGGCATTTCGCGGCCGTCCGCGACCTTGAGCTCGTCGACCCCGACGCATGGCCGGAGGCGCTTGCGGAGCTCGCCCGCCCGCCCCTGCGCCGGGTGGTTCTCGGCGCCGAACCCTCGTACACCCGCTGGTGGCTGGCCCGGCACGCGCTGCTGCCGGTGGATGGCGACCCGGACACCCGGCTCCCCCCGGGCGAGCTCGTCCTGCCCGGCGCCGATCCGTTGCTGACCGGGCTGTTCGCGCCGGGTGCGCCGCTGCCGGGCGTCGACCCGGAGCTGCTGCGCCGGCTCGGCTGCCGGCTCACCCTCGACGACGTGCTCACCGACCCGGACGCGGTGATCGACCTGCTGGACCGGCTCGGCGACGCCGACCGCGAGATCGGCTGGCCGGCGGCCCGGACGCTCTACATGGCCGCGGTGAGCGCGGCCGGCCTGCTCGGGGCCGACCCCTCCGGCACGACCGGCCCAAGGCTGGATCCGCCGCTGACCGTACGAACCCCGACCGGGGTGTTCCGCTCCGCCGACGTGGTGGTCGTGGACGCACCGGACCTGCTCGAAGTGATCGGCGCCGACCATCCCGCGCTGCGCCTGCCACTGGATCGCGCCGCCGAGGCCGCGCACATCCTCGGGCTGCGTCTCGCCTCGGAGCTGGCCGACTTCGCTGTACTGGACGAATCCACTGGACTGGGTGGATCCGCTGGACTGAGCGAATCCGCTGGATTCGGTGGATCCGCTGTTCTGATCGACAGCACCGTTCAGGCCGGCGGTTCCATCGCTGGCAGCGCTGTCTCGGCCGGAGCCGGCACCGGTCGCGGTGGTACCGGTGGCGGTGGCGTCAGTGGCGTCCGCGGTGCGGTTCCGGGCAGGGCCGTGACGAGGACCGTCATGGTGGCCGGCAACGCGGTCGTCGTCGGGAGCGCGACCCTGGTCGGGGCCGCGGACACCCCGGATTCGCTCGACGGGGTCGACCTGGCCGCGGTGCCGGGCGCCGCACGTCCCCTCGTCGCGCGGTACCAGGTCCATCCCGAGCTGTGGATCTCAAGCCTGGGCGGGGGACGGGTCCGGGTGCCGTGGCGGGTCGTCGGCAGCATCGGCGGTGAGATCCACGTCGACGCCGAGGCCGGCACGGACGCGCTCGCCCGGGCTCTGGCCTGGCGGGCCGGCCAGTGGGAGCGCCGGCACGGACTGGCCGCCGCGTTGCGGGATCCCGACGGCGCCGGCCGCCGTCAGGCCGAGGACGACCTCGACGATCTTTGACTTCTGGTGCTCAGTCGGGCTCGGCGGCGGTCGCGCGCAGCCGATTCCGGCGTCGCACGACGACCCACAGGCCCATGAGCCCGAGCACGAAGCCGACCGCCGCCGTCGCGATCCACCAGAGCCGGCCATCCGCCCGCAGATCGTCGGCGAACGGGATCATGACCAGTAGGGCGATCAGCCACATGACGGTGCCGACCGCGACGGAGCGGACACCGTCGTAGGGCAGCGGACGCAGTTCCACCACGTCCGGCTCGGCCTTGTCACCCGCTTGTGTGCTCATCCGGGCCGACGCTACCGTCTTCAGGCCGCGCGTCCACCTCCGGCAGGTCAGCCGTCGGCGGGCCGGCGGGCGCGGGTCAGCGGCCGGCGGTCAGGGGGAGGTCGCCGCGGTCGAGCCACTCCGCGAAAGAGGATCCCGTCAGCTGGCCGAGTAGGGCGATGTCGTCCCGGAACCGGTCGAGGACCTGTTCGCGCAGGCCGGGCGGTGGCGGCGGACCCGGCCTGAGGCTGCGCCGCAGCTCGGCCAGCACGGCGTCCATCGGATCGACGGCCGCCGGGACCGCCTCCCTGACAACGCGCGTCGTGCCGGGATCGATTGTCGCCGGCGCGAAAATCCGGCTGTCGCACCCGAAACCGGCCGCCGGGTCGACCGCCCCGACGAATCCGCAGACGCGGCGCAGCACGGCCGCGGGTTCGAGGACCAGGTCCCGGTAACGCACCAGCAGCACCTGGCTCGGCGGAAACAGGGTGTACAACCGCCGCAGCTGGACGCCGTACCTCCCGAGCTCGGCGTACCGCCACCTGCGACTCCAGCCGGCCGCACACCGTTCCTCCTCGGCGTCGAGCGCCTCGATCAGGGTCGGCAGCGGTTCCAGCCCGGTCCTTCGGTGCGCGAGCCAGTTCGCGTAGGCGCGCTCCACCGGGTCACGCAGGACGGCGATCATCCGCAGATAGGGCAGGAGCTCGTGCATCCGCCGCTGGGCGGAGAACTCGGCAAGGTAGTAAGGAGTGCTCTCACCGCGCGGACGACGCCCGTCACCACCCCGGAACAACGTCTCATAGTCCGAAAGGCACCAAATGTAGTTCTCGCTGGTTAAGCCAGCACCGCCCGCGGCCCGAGATCCCCCGGTGCCAGCGAGGTCACCGGAGCCACCGGGGCCGGAGAGACCGGTGGGGCTGGCGGAACCGCCGAGACCAGGATGGCCGGCAGGGCCAACGGGACCGCCGGAGCTGGCACCGCCGCCGTGGCCGGGGGGGCTGGCGTCGTCCCGGGGACGTCCGGAGGTCAGGAAGTAGCCCGGTTCCGCCACGGGGGACATCGCCAGGCCCAGGTGGCGGGTGAGCGCGGCGTGCAGGCTCGACGTCCCGGCTTCGGGAGCCCCGATGACGACGAAATCAGGCAGCGCCATGCCGGCCCTCCTCCCGGGCGGAAAAACACGCGCACACCAAGAGTATAGCCCATATTCTCTACCAATTAAGTAGACAATATGACCGCGCGTAGCGAAAGTGTGGCGACTGAGTGAGTCCATGGACTCACTCAGTCGCCACACTTCGTCGGAGCTCCGCCCGACCCGGAGTTATCGGGGGGCTTATGGGGGGATTATTCCTATTTGTTGGGGTTGATGGTGCCGTAGGCGCCGTTGTGGTAGATGAGGGGCTGGGACTGGCGGTGGGAGCGGGTTTCCAGGACTTCGGCGATCACCAGGTGGTGGTCGCCTGCGTTCAGCCGGGAGTGAATGCGGGTCCGTAGCCACACGGCCGCGTCCACCAGCAGTGGCTCGCCGGTGGGCAGGCTGCGCCAGCGGGTCGGTTCCGCGAACCGGTCGATGCCCGAGGTCGCGAACCGCGCGGCGAGCTCCTGCTGGCCGTCCGAGAGCAGGTGGACGACGAGGGTGCCGGCGGCGAGCAGCGCCGGCGCGCTCGACGACGTCGCGGACAGGGACAGCGACAGCAACGGCGGATCCGCGGAGAGGGAGGCGACCGACGTCGCGGTGAAGCCGACCGGACCCCGGGGACCGATCATCGTCACGACGGTGACCCCGGCCGCGTGCCGGCGGAACGCACTGCGCAGCGCCGCCGGGTCGACCGCCGCCCCCGACTGCGGCGCCGCCGGCACCGGAACCGGTGCGGGAGCCACCGAGACCGAGGGCACCTGGGACAACGGGGACGCCTGTTCCGGTGCTGGAGCCGTCCGTGGCTGGTCCGGGTGCGGCGAGGGGTCGCGGCCGAGGGTGTCGAGCGTCATCGAGCCGTCTCCACGAGGTCGTTTTCCACCCGGACGTCCTGGGCGAAGAGCGCCGTCCCGGTGTGTGCGGCGACGCTGGCGCGAAGCACGGGGGCGTGCGAGACAACCCAGGAGTCGACCACGATGTCCAGGTCCGGGAGCTGCTCCTCGATTACCGCGAACGACCGGGCGGGGACGGTCGCACCCAGTTCCACGAGGACCGGGCGCAGGTAGAGCTCCCCGGCCACCGAGTGGTCCGGCGCCGCCGAGATGACCACCGGTACGGCGGTCGCCCCCCGCAGCGCCCCACCGGGCAGCAGGTCCAGGAACGACTTGAGCAGACCGGTGTAGCTGCCCTTGTAGACCGGCGACGCGACGATCAGCAGATCCGCCTCGGCCGCGGCCGTGAGGGCCGCGGCGACCCGGCCGTCGTCGGCGAAGAGGTACCGGGCCAGCGTGGAGAGATCGATGATCTCGATGCTCGCGACCGGCAGCTCGTCCGCAATCCGCTCCGCGAGGAAGCGGGCGAGGGTCAGCGTCCGGGAGCCGGGCCGTGGGTTGCCGATGATGACGACGAGGCGCGGCGAAGCGGGAGATGCGGTCTGTGGCATGAGCGGCCTTCCGGTCAGGATGGACGTCGCGGAGCGGGTTCGCTGGCTGGACTTCGCGCGAGTTCGTCCTCGTCACTCACCGTCACTCATCGTCGCCATCGCTCGTCGGCACTGTCACTTGTCATCGCTGGCACTGGTGCATTTGTCGTCGCTGGTCACCGATGGCACGGGCGTCCGGCACCCGGGTGCGCGGGCGTTCGCGCCGGTCGGCGGAACCGTGCCGCGGGGACGGCCCGGACCGCGACCGGGAGGGTGCCGAGCCTGATCCGCCAGCCGTGCCTGGCCGCCGTGCGAAGCCTGGCCGCCGTGCGAAGCCCGGCCGCCGTGGCAGGCGGGCAGCGCGCGGCAGATCCGACCGCCGGGCGATCAGGCCACGGCGGAACAGACCACAACAGGTGCACGCATCGGACGCGCGACCGGGGCGACCCACGCGCGGCGGACCGGCTTCGTCAGGAGCGGGCGGTGGCGCGACAGCGGCAGCGGGTGGCGCGACCGTAGTCGACGCAGCGCCGACGGGTGAGCAGCGGGCGGGAGGCGAACCAGGACCTGTGCGATGGCAGCGGCCGACGGGTGGGGAGAACGCAAGCTGCCACGTCGAGAACTGTGCGGAGCGCCGCTTTGTTCAGTCAAGCGGTGATAAAGTGAATCAGATCACATCATTGATCGGTTGGCGGCGATCCGCCGGCGTGTTTCCGTTGCTTCTGTGTTGAAGCCGGCCTACCTCGTGACGCGTGGGCACATCGACTTGTTGCGGGTCGCCTCCGCCGCCTGTTCGGCTTACTGACGCCGCCCGTGGCGCGCCGCGGCACGGCCCCCGCCCGCGGGCCCGTCGCCGCGATCCGGCCGCCCGCACCACGCCACCGCCCGCGTCCGTTGCCACGCGCATCACACCGCCACCAGCCATCCCGAAGTCCGGACGGTGACGTCCGGCGCCCCGCCGGTCCTGTCCGGCACCGGTGGACGGCGGCACGGGAGCATGCCCGAACGCGGCCCCGCCAGCGGGCGGGCGCGACGGTGCGGCGGGCGCGGCTGCTGGCCCGGGGCCGCCTCCAGCGGGCGCGTCCGCCGACGCGATGTGCTGCCACAGACCCGACCGACCGCACCACCGACCTCAGCACCGGAGCGCCGACCCGTGAGTGACCTGCACGTTCCGTCCATTGACGATCTTGTCCCGTCCCCCGAGGAGATCGACGCCTTTCATCGGCGGCTGCATCACATCGCGCCCTGGGCGCTCGATCCCGAGACGGCGCAGACATCCGGGATGCGGCGGCTGGCGGCGGTGAGCGCGCGCACCGTGGGCTCGTCGAAGCTGTGGATGGGCCAGACGCACGTGGCGCCGGCTACCGCGTCGGCCAATCATCACCATGGTCGGTCCGAGACCGCGATCTACGTGGTCAGCGGGCATCCGGAGTTCGTCTTCCCGGCGGACGAGCTCGCGGGGGACGACACCGGCGTCGCGAGCCACGGCGGCGCGAGCGGCGCGGACGGCGGCAACGGCAGGAGCGGCGAGAACGGTGGCGGGAGCGATTCGGGCGCTCCGCCGCGGGAGATCCGTATCCGGACCTCGCCGGGGGACTACATCTTCGTTCCGCCGTGGGTGCCGCACCGCGAGGAGAACCCGGATCCCGAGCACGAGGCCCTGGTGGTGATCGCCCGCAGCACCCAGGACGCGATCGTCGTCAACCTGCCGGACCTGCGCTGGACCGGCTCCGTCCGAACGACCAGCGAGGACATCACGGGTTGCTCGTAACAGTGACAAGGGGCTCCGGCTCCCGCCCGCTCCCCGCGAGCTCCCGGCGGCTCCTCCCGCCCCACGTCACCGCGCCCGTTCATCCCACCCGGCCCGTTCAACACACTCGTGTCATCCGACCTCGTGCCCAATCCGAATCGCCTGGAGGCGTCCGTGGCAGCCCATGCCGGCTTCGTCGCGAGTACACCCGTCAGAGGCGCCGTGGACGTCGACCGCCTGGCCTGGCAGGTCCTGGTCGACGGACGGCCGATCGACCTCACCTACCTTGAGTTCGAGGTGCTCGACTACCTCGTGCGCAACCCGGGCCGTGTGCACAGCAGGGAGGAGCTGCTGCGCGAGGTGTGGCGGCAGGATCCCGGCGCCCTCGGCGCGTCCGCCCCGCGCACCGTCGACGTCATGATCACTCGGCTACGGCGCAAGCTGGGCCGCCATCACCGGGACCACATCGAGACGGTCCGGCGGGTCGGGTACCGCTACCGGCCGGCCGGTGACGAGCCGCTCAGGTCCCACTCGCCCTCGACGCTGTAGACGGGGGACGGCCCACCGACGCTGCTCATCAGGGTCAGGGTCCGCGCCGTCCAGGCCGACGGCTTCATGATCTCGCCGAGGGCGCGGACCAGTGGTCGCAGGTCGGCGGCGGTGCCCTCGGGAACGCGGGCCAGGGTGAGGTGGGCCCGCAGCGGGCGGTCGTCGCCGCCGTCCGCGCCGGCCCGGACGGCCGCGCGGCGCACCCCCGCCGCCAGCGGCCCGAGATCGCCGGCGACCCGGACCCAGAGCACCCGGTGGCCGAAGCGGCCGGCGCCGTCGAGGCGCAGCTCGGCCGGGCCGTGCCGGTGGGCGACCCGACCGAGCCGTTCGGCGAGCGCGGGCCGCGTCCCTGGCTCGACCGGCCCGAGGAACGCCAGCGTCACGTGCCACCGCGACGGATCCGTCCAGCGAAGCCGCGGCACGCCCGCCCCCACGGCGGCGGTTGCCTCGGAGACAGTGGTGGCCAACTCGCGCACCACCTCCGCCGGTGGCAGCAGCGCGACGAAGAGCCGCTGCCGGCCCGGCCTCGACTCTGGCCTGGGCCCTGATCCCGGCACCGTCACAGTGCGGCGCGGACCTGGTCGGCTGTCAGCCCGCGCCGTTCGATCAGGCGGACCGCGATGCATGACGGGTTGCTCAGCACGCCGAGCAGCAGGTGCCGCGGTTCGATGCTCTTCGCACCGTGAGCCTGTGCCACGCGCAGCGTGCGTTCGAGCGCGCGCCTCGCCTCGCCGGCGAGACGGACCGGCCCGCGGCGCCGGAACCAGGATCGCCGCGGTGGGCGGCGGGTGAGCGTGCCACCGAGGGCGCCGTTGAGCGCGCCCTCCCCGAAGCGCTGCTCGGCGGCGCGCCGCACCGCGTCGTAGTCGACCCCGATGGAGGCGAGGGCGTCGGTGTCGAGATCACGCCCACCGAAGGAGATCACCCGCGCCCCGGCGAGCTCGCCCCGCAGGGCGGCCTCGTCCAGCCCGAGCCCGGCCAGTGCCCGGCCGACCGCGCCGCCCTCGATGGCCAGGCCGAGCAGCAGGTGCGCCGTGTGCACCCGTTCGCCGGGTTCCAGGACTGCCGCGTCGACGGCCGCCCGCACCGCCCGTCTGGACTCCTCCGTGAATCGTTCGAGCACGGTCTACCTCCCCTTCCCGAAGCGACGGCCGTACTTCTTGTGGGCGGCCTGCCGGCTCACACCGAGCACGTCCGCGATCTCCTGCCAGGACCAGGCTCTGCTCCGCGCGTTGGCGACCTGGAGCTCCTCCAGGGATTCGAGCAACGCCCGCAGCGACGCGACGGCGGCGAGCCCCACCCGGGGGTCGTCGTCGGACGCCGCGCCGGCGAGCGTCGTGGCTGTTGCACTCATGGACGTCAACTTACGTTGACATCCCTGTCGCGTCAACCTTGGTTGACACACCCGTCACGACGGGCACACCCGAGCGGCGTGGCGCGTCCTGGTCACAGCGGGCTGGTTCGAGTGGGTGGTCTGGCGACGGGATCGGCCCGACCGCCCACCGGCGGACGGCAATCGGGGGCACTATCGGAGCTGTGACGACGGTCCCCGAACTGGTGGCGCCCCGCGATCCCGGCCTGTCCAGAGCCTGGCGCTCGGACCGCCGTGCCGCCCGGCGCAGGCAGCCCGACCTCCCGGTCGCGATGGCCCTGGTCACCGACGGTTCCGAACGCTCGACGGCAGACGTCCTGCGTGACGCCGGGGTCGATGTCGTGGGGCTGCTGGCGCCGGAGCCGCTGGAGTCGCTGGCCTGGGCCGCCGAGGCGAAGGCCCCGCGCGCCTACAGCGACCTGATCGCCCTGCTGTCGGACGACATCGAGGCGGTCTGCATCGAGATGTCGCCGCCGGCGTCCGACATCGTGGCCCGCCGGGCGGCCGAGGCCGGCCTGCACGTCCTGCTCGCGAAGCCGGCCACGGCCGAGGCCGAGGCGCTGCGCGCGGTGGCCGACATCGCCGAGGACGCCGATCTCGCCCACGTCGTCGCCCTGGACGGCCGGGCGTGGCCCGCGGCGTGGCACGTCCAGGCGTCGGTGCACTCGCTGGGCCGGCTGAGCCAGATCACCGTGGTCGGCGCGCCGTCCGGGCCGATCGGCCGGGCCGAGATCATCGACCTGACGCTGCGCTGGTGCGGCGAGATCCTCGCCGTGTGCGCCGATCCCGGCAGCATGCCGGCGACCACGCTCACCCCCGACGCGCCGGTCACCCTGGCCCTGCTCGCCGCCAACGGGACGACCATCCTGATCAACGAGCGGATGGGCGGGGAGATCGCCACCGCCACGGTGACCGTCTGCGGCGAGGCGGGCCGCATGGTCGTCCAGGGGCGGCGGGTCCGCCGGCAGGACGGGACGGGCGTCCGTGACCTGTGGATGCCGACGGTGCCCGCCGAGCGGCCCGGCCTGGTCGAGGCCACTTACGACGTCGTGCGGGCCACCGAGCTGGACGACCCGGCCCTGGTGCGCGGCGCGACCTTCCACGACCTGCTCACCGCGACGCGCCTGCAGGTGGCGGCCGCGGCGTCTCACAAGCGGGGTGGCTGGGTCGAGCTTTGAGCCCGCCCACGGCGAGCCCCGGCCCCGCGGGGCCGGGGCCGGCTGCCCGTGCCGCGGCGGGCGGGCGGCGCAGGTCGAACAGCGCGACGATCGCGGCGGCGAGCAGCGAGCTCACCCCGCCGAGAGCGAGGCCGGCCCGCGGCCCGAACGCCTCACAGACCGCCCCGACGATCGGGGCGCCGATCGGCGTCGTGCCGATGAAGACCAGCAGGAACACGCCCATCACCCGGCCCCGCATGGCATCGTCGGTGCTCAGCTGCACCAGCGCGTTCGCCATGGTGCTGACCAGCAGCACACAGGCGCCGGTCGGGATGGCCAGCAGCGCGAACAGCCACAGGTTCGGCATCAGCCCGAACAGCGTCTCCGAGACCCCGAAGGCCGCCGTCGCGGCGATGAGCGTGGTGTGGCGGGGGACGTCCAGGCGCCGCGCCGACACGGCCGCGCCCGCGATGGAGCCGACCGCCAGCATCGCCGTGAGGAGGCCGTAGGTGGCCGCCGCCCCGCCGAACTGCTCGCTGGCCATCAGCGCGACCGTGACGGGGAAGTTCAGCCCCAGGGCGCCGACGATGCCCACCAGCAGGATGGGCGTGGCGATCTCGCGGTGCCGGACGGCGTAGCTCAGCCCCGCACGCAGCTGCCCCCCGGGCCCGCTGGACGGGTCGGGCCGGCAGGAGATCCCCGGTACGGATGCGCGCCAGGCCGGTCAGCACCGCGGCGAACGACAGCGCGTTGAGGCCGAACACCCAGGCCGCGCCGGGCATGGTGCCCGCGATGCCGATGAGCCCGCCGGCCGCGGCCGGTCCGGCGATCCGTCCCGCGTTGAAGATCATGCTGTTCAGCGCGACGGCGTTCGGCAGCAGCGGGGCGCCGACCATCTCGACGATGAACGCCTGCCGGATGGGAGCGTCGAAGGAGGTCACCACGCCGAGCAGGCCCGAGAGGACGAAGAGCATCGGCATGCGCAGCGCCCCGGAAGCGATCAGCGCGCATGCGGCGACGGACAGCACCGCCGCCGAGCTCTGGGTGATCAGCAGCAGCCGCAGCTTGGGGAACCGGTCGGCGACGACGCCGGCGTAGAGCCCGAACAGCAGCATCGGGCCGTACTGGAGCGCCAGGGTGATCCCCAGCTCCGTCCCGCCGCCGCCGAGGGCCAGCACCAGCCAGTCGAGCGTGGTCATGCCCATCCACGTCCCGATCAGCGAGACCAGCTGGCCGGATGCGAAGAGGCGGAAGTTGCGGACCGACAGCGACCGGAACATCCCCACGGCTACCGGACCATTCCCATGGCTACTGCGGCGTCCCCATGGTTACCGGAACATCCCCACGGCTACAGGCCGGCCAGGCGGTCCAGGATCGGGGCGGCGATCCGCAGCGCGTCGGACTCGGCCGGGGAGAGATCCACCAGGCGCTCGGCCAGCCACTCGTCACGGCGGCGGCGGTCCGCGGCGAGCAGCTCCCGGCCGGCCTCGGTGACCTCGGCGATCACCTGCCGGCCGTCGGAGGGATGCTGACCACGATGGACGAGACCGGCCTCGGACAGGGTCGCGATCACCCGGGTCATGGACGGTGGTTGCACCCGCTCGTGCGCCGCCGCCTCACCGAGCGTCATCGGCCCATGCCGGGCGAGCGTGGCGAGCGTGGCGACCTGGGTCGGGGTCAGCGTGCTGGAGCGTTCCTGACGCATTCGCCGGGAGAGCCGCATGACCGACAGGCGCAGGGTGGACGCGAGCTCCGCCGCGCTCACGCTCTCCATTTCTCGAAAGTACTCGTTAGCATCGCTAAACTTCAAGAGCGATTAGGACGTCCATTTCACCTCGCGGCCGAGGGGGCCCGCGACCGGGAAATCGGCGCCCTCTCCGCGGCAGATCGCCCCGCCCCGCCCCGCCGGGACGGATGAACGAACGAACCGACCGGACAACAGGCGGGGCACACGCGCGGAGCGTCGAGAGCCGGCCACCCCCCGGTAGCGTCCGGCCCCCGACGGTCCGGGACACCCGCTCACGGCCACGCGGCGAGTCGGCTCCACTATTCACCGACACGACACAGCCCCGCTTCGGGGAGACCTCCAAGGTTGCGGGGTAGTTCCCACCTCGATGCCTGGGGGGTAACCCTCAGGCCGAAGGGCCTGGTGTGTAACCCTTGTCGAGTGAGATCGTCGCGATCGGTGGTGGCCTGAGGTGCCGCATCCGTTCCTGCCGCGACCCCTGACCCGAATCGCCGCCAGGCACCGTTCCGCCGTCCTGACCACCGCGGGCGTCACGACGGTCGCGATCACCGTCGCGGCCCAGTGGCCGGCGTGGTCCACGACGCCGTTCGCCGCCGCGCTGAACGTCCTCGTCTCCCTCACCTTCGTCCTCACCGGGCTCCTGCTCCTGGACGAGGACGCCCTCGGCAGCGTGAGCAGCGCGTTCATCCTCGGCGGGGTGCTCTGGACGGCGTCCTGGGTGGCGACCTGGGAGGCCGGCCCGTCCGCTGCGCTCTCCTCGTTCGCCTACAACCACTTCTGGGTCTGCCTCGGCTGGGGCGTGCTTCGATACCCGTCAGGGCGTCTGCACGACACCAGTGAACGAGTGCTGCTCGGCACCGCCGTCGCGGTGATCCCGGTGGGCAACCTCGTGCTGATCGCACTGTCCCGCCCGGAGTCCTTCGGCTACGCCCCCGGCGTGTGGTGGTACGGCTCCGCGATCGACGCGGGCGTGTTCGGCATCGTCGTGCACACCCTCGACGCACTGAGCCTCGTGGTCGTCGTCGCCTTCGGCCTGGCCATCGCCCGGCGCTACCGGCGGGCCTCCGCGCTGGAGCGGCGCACCCTCGGGCCGGTCTCCCTCTGCGTGCTCACCGCCTTCACCATCGCCGCGGTGGTGAACCTGTTCGTCCACTACCCGCAGGGCGCCGAGGTCGATCCGGTCTTCATCCCGATAGCGCTGGCGTTGTTCGCCATCCCGGTGGCCTTCGCCGTGGCCGCTGTGCGCCGCCATCTCGCCCGGGCCCGCATCGCCCAGCTGCTGAGCGGGCTGAGCACGCCGCCGACGCCGGCGGCCGTCCGCGAGGTGCTGCGGGCGGCGGTCGGCGACGACGGCGCGGAGCTCTACCTGTGGATGCCCGAACGCGGCTTCCACGTGAACGCCGACGGCCTGCCGGCCGTCCCGCCCGCGGCGGGAGGCACCCAGCTCGCGCTGCCCGTCCACACCACGGCCGGCGCGCCGCTGGCCGTGCTCTCCGCGCACTCGTCGCTGGAACGCGACCGCGACCTGGTCGCGGTCGCGCTGAACGCCAGCGCCATCGCGCTGGAGAACGCGCGGCTGCACGCCACGGTGACCACCCAGCTCGACGCCGTCCGCGCGACCCGGACCCGACTCGTCGAGGCTGGGCTCGCCGAGCGCCGGCGGATCGAGCGCGACCTGCACGACGGCGCGCAGCAGCGGCTGCTGGCGCTCTCGGCCCGGCTCGGGCTCGCCCGGGAGCAGTCCACCGACCAGGCCACCGTCGCCGCCCTCGATGGAGCCCGGGAGGACCTGCGCGCGGCGCTCGCCGAGCTGCGCGGACTCGCCCGCGGCATCCATCCGCCCGCGCTGAGCGAGAGCGGACTGAAAGCGGCACTCGAGAACGTCACCGAGGCGCTTCCTGTGGATGTCGACCTTGATGTGCCTGACGATCGATTCGATACCACGCTGGAGACCACGGCGTACTACACCGTGAGCGAGGCTCTGGCGAATACCGTCAAACACGCGGATGCCAGCCATGTACGGGTAACGGTCAAAATGCTCGGCGGCCAGTTCCTCATCCAGGTGACCGACGACGGGAAGGGCGGTGCGGCCATCAGCGACGGCGGCGGAATCGCCGGCCTCGGCGACCGGGTCCGCGCACTCGGCGGCGAGTTCACGCTGTCGAGCCCGCAGCGCTGCGGCACCCGGCTGACGGCGAGCATCCCGTGGAGCAGCGACGCACGAGGTGGGCGGTGACATGCGGGTAGCGATAGCGGACGATTCAGCGCTGTTCCGGGAAGGCCTCGCGATGCTGCTCAACGCGGCAGGCGTGCAGGTCATCGCGCAGGCCGCCGAACCGGACAAGATCCTCGCACACATCGCCGACGAACCTCCCGACGTCGTCATTCTCGACATGCGCATGCCGCCGACCTTCACCAACGAGGGGCTCGTCACCGCCGAGCGGATCCGTGGCCTGCACCCCGGGGTCGGCGTCCTGGTGCTCTCCACCTACGCGGACATCCGCTACGCGGTCCGCCTGCTGGGCGACGGACGCGGCGGCACCGGCTACCTCCTCAAGGACCGCGTCGAGGATGTCGGCAACCTCCTCGACGGCCTGCGCCGGATCGCGGACGGCCGTCTCGTCGTGGACGAGGAGATCGTCGCCGGCCTGCTCACCCACCGCCGCAAGGCCGAGGCCCTCGACCGACTCACCAGGCGGGAGCGCGCCGTCCTGCGGGAGATGGCGGAGGGCCGCTCCAACGCCGGGATCGCGGTACGCCTGCACCTGGCCGCGAAGACGGTGGAGAACCACGTCGCGAGCGTGTTCACCAAGCTCGAGATGCCGGTCTCCGGCGACGACAACCGCCGGGTGCTCGCCGTACTCGCCTGGTTGCGGTCGTCGGGCGGCGTCGTCCCGCGCTCGCCGGAGGGCCCGCCAGCGCCGTAGAGTCCGCCGCCGTAAGGTCCCAGCGTGTTCGGATTGATCCGGCCATGCCGGGGTCGTCTCGGTGCCGCGGCGCACGAGCTCTGGTCGGCGCATCTCTGCGGGCTGTGCCTGGCGCTGCGGGACACCGCCGGCCAGCCGGCCCGGCTCGCGACAACCGGCGACGGCGTCGTCCTCTCGCTGCTGGTGGCCGCTCAGCGCCCGGCTGCCGCCGCGCGCCGGACAGCCGGCCCGTGCCCGCTGCGGGCCATGCGGACGGCGCGGGTCGTCACCGCCGAGGATCCGGGAATCACCCTGGCGGCCTCGGCGTCACTGGCCGCGGCGGCGGCACGCATCCACGACCACGCCCGGGACGGCGACGGCCTGGCCGGCACCCGGCTGTTGCGCGCCGGCGCCGCTCGCGCCGCGGGCGCGGCCGACCGCGCCGCCGACCGCGCCGGGCGCCGCGTCGGCTTCGACACCACGGAGCTCGTCGAGTCGGTGCACCGCCAGTTCGCGCTGGAGACCGCGACCGCCGGGACCGCTGGCCGTGCAGGGATGCTGCTCGCGCTCACCGCCCCGACCGAGGCCGCCGCGGCGGCGGCGTTCCGCCACTGCGCCGAGCTCGCGGAACGTCCGGAGAACGCCGGGACACTGGCGGAGGCCGGCCGGCTCTTCGGCCGGCTCACCCACCTCCTGGACGCCGTGACCGACCGCGCCGCCGACGAGAGGGCCGGGCACTGGAACCCGCTGACCGCCAGCGGCACCACCGACGCCGCGGCGCGGTCGCTGTGCCTGGACGCGCTGACCGGGCTGCGCCTGGCGGTCGACGAGCTCACGCTGGTCCCGTCCGCGGACGCGGCGCTGCTGCGTGTGCTCCTGGTGGACGAGCTCACGCATTCGGTGACCCGCACGTTCGCCGGTACCGCGCCGGCGGAGGGTGGCGGCTGGTGGCGCCGCCGGCGCGCCCGGCGCCGGGCGCGCCGGCGAGCACGGCGGCAGGAGAGCTGGTGCGAACGCTGCGGAGACTGCTGCGATGCGTGTGAGGTCTGCGACTGTGGGTGCTGAGATCGCGGTTGATCCCGGGACCGGTCGGTCACGGCTGGCACCCCCGGCCGGCACCCCCGACCGATGATGTGTGACCAATCTCGCTAAATTGGCGGCCGCCGTTGGTGTTGGCCGGGCCTGGTCTCCTCGGGACACCTCTGACAGCCGCGACCGGCGCGTCCGAACGTGCCCAAATCAGGCTGTCCCTTACCAGGAGGGGCAACGATGATGCCACCCGCAGGTAGGAGGCATAGAGGGTGGCACAGCACACGTGGGACGGAGGCCACCGATCACGCGCATGTGATGGCCCGAACCGCGAGACTTGGGGACAACCGAACCAGTGAACCGGCGAGAGCGCTCCGAACCGGGCGCGCGCCCGAAGGTGGCCGACGCCGTCACCCGGCAGTGCCATGGCGAGAGGAGCCCGGCGTGACCGAGCAGGTCAGTAGCCTGACTGTCACCGACAACCGCACCGGTCGGACGTACGAGGTACCGGTGGCTGACGGCACGATCCGCGCCAGTGCGTTCCGTGCCATCAAGGTCGATGACGACGACTTCGGTCTCATGGCGTACGACCCCGCCTTCACCAACACGGCCAGCTGCCGCAGCGCGATCACCTACATCGACGGTGACGCCGGCATCCTGCGCTACCGCGGTTACCCGATCCAGGAGCTGGCTGAGAAGAGCAGCTTCCTCGAGGTCGCCTACCTGCTGCTGGCCGGCGAGCTCCCCACCTCGGACGAGCTCTCCACCTGGGAAGACGAGATCACGCACCACACCCTGGTGCATGAGTCGATCAAGAAGTTCATCGACGGCTTCCACCACGACGCCCACCCGATGGGCATGCTCGTGTCGACCGTCGGCGCGCTGTCGACCTTCTACCCGGACGCCAAGACGATCGACGACCCCGGCCTGCGCCGGCTGCAGATCGTCCGGCTCATCGCGAAGATCACCACCCTGGCGGCGTTCTCCTACCGGCACTCGGTCGGTTTCCCGTACGTCTACCCGGATAATGATCTTTCGTACGCCGGCAACTTCCTCAACATGATGTGGAAGGCCACCGAGCTCAAGTACGAGCCGGACCCGAACCTCGAGCACGCCCTCGACGTGCTGTTCATCCTGCACGCCGACCACGAGCAGAACTGCTCCGCCAACGCGATGCGGGCCGTCGGCAGCTCCCAGGCCGACCCGTTCTCCGCCGCGGCCGCGGCGATCGCCGCGCTCTACGGCCCGCTGCACGGCGGTGCCAACGAGCAGGTCCTGCGGATGCTCGCCGACATCGGCTCGGTCGAGAACATCCCCGCCTTCATCGCCCAGGTGAAGGACGGCAAGAAGAAGCTCATGGGCTTCGGCCACCGGATCTACAAGAACTACGACCCGCGGGCCCGGGTGATCCGCCAGGTCGCCGACGAGGTCTTCAAGGTCACCGGGACGAACCCGCTGCTCGACCTCGCGATGGAGCTCGAGCGGATCGCCCTCGAGGACGAGTACTTCATCTCGCGCAAGCTCTACCCGAACGTGGACTTCTACACCGGCATCATCTACCAGGCCATGGGCTTCCCGGTGGAGATGTTCCCGGTGCTGTTCGCGATCGGCCGGATGCCGGGCTGGCTGGCCCAGTGGGAGGAGGGCCTGCTCGACCCCGAGCAGAAGATCGCCCGTCCGCGCCAGCTCTACATCGGCTACGACGAGCGCCCCTACGTCCCGATGCACGTCCGCTCCGCGGCCACGGACGCCGAGACCGACCCGATCGCCGCTCAGGCCGCGCAGGCCGCCCCCAGCCGCCCGCTGCGCTGACTTTTTCAGTCAGTCAGGGTTTTCAAGGGCCAGGGCGCGACGGCCGTTGGCAGGGCCGTCGCGCAGGACTAGCTCTCCACCGGCCCGCACACGTTCCACGGACCCGGGTGCCCCGCTCCCGGGTCCGTGGCGTTCGGGCCCGTCCCCATTCTCGCCCTTTGGTATCTCCCTCGCCGTTTCGGGGGTCGATGTCGGCGGATTCCATTCCGAAAGGGCGAGAACGAAACCAAAGGGCGAGCAGGCTGGCTGAAATGCCCGACTCGATCCGTCATACCTGGAGCCAGTGATTACCCGGCCGGAGTCCCGGAGCCGGCTCTGCCAAGCGATCGGGCCGAGGAGACACGTTGTCTCCTCGGCCCGATATCAGCACTCAGGTGCCAACCTCACGGCCGAACGCATCGGCCCCGGGAGGCGGCCCCGTCCCGGCTACAGGCGCTCGACCACGTGGTCGATGGCGCTGGTCAGGGTCTCGACGTCCGACGGCTCGACCGCGGGGAAGCAGGCCACCCGGAGCTGGTTGCGTCCGAGCTTGCGGTAGGGCTCGACGTCGACCACGCCGTTGGCGCGCAGCACCTTGGCCACCGCGGCGGCGTCGACGCCCTCGAAGTCGATCGTGACGACGACCTGCGAGCGGTGCGCCGGGTCGGTGACGAACGGCGTCGTGTACGGCGTCTTCTCGGCCCAGTTGTACAGGATCGAGGAGGACTCTCCGGTGCGGCGCACACACCAGTCCAGGCCGCCGTTGCCCAGCATCCAGTCGAGCTGCTCGGCGAACAGGAACAGCGTGGACACGGCCGGGGTGTTGTAGGTCTGGTCCTTCGTGCTGTTGTCCAGTGCGGTCGTCAGGTCCAGGAAGGGCGGGATCCAGCGGTCCGTCGCCGCGATCTCGCCGAGCCGGGCGATCGCCGCCGGCGACATCAGGGCCGCCCAGAGCCCACCGTCGGAGGCGAAGCACTTCTGCGGCGCGAAGTAGTAGACGTCCACCTCGGTGAGGTCGACGGGCAGGCCGCCGGCGCCCGAGGTGGCGTCCACCAGGTGCAGCGCGCCCGCGTCGGCGCCGACGGGGCGGCGCACCGGCCGGGCCACGCCGGTGGACGTCTCGTTGTGCGGCGTGGCGTAGACGTCGACGCCGGGCTCGGGAGCCCAGTCCGGGTGGGTACCCGGCTCGGACCTGACCACCGACGGCGCGGCCAGGAACGGGGCGCCCTTGGTGGTGTCGGCGAACTTGCCACCGAACTCGCCGAAGACCAGGTGCTGGGAGCGCTCCCGCACCAGGTTGAAGGCGGCGGCGTCCCAGAACGCGGTGGCGCCGCCGATCCCGAGGACCACCTCGTAGCCCTCGGGAAGGGAGAACAGGTCGGCCAGCCCGGTGCGGACCCGTCCGACCAGGTTCTTCACCGGCTTCTGCCGGTGCGAGGTGCCGAGGAGGGAGGCCCCGCTCGCGGCGAGAGCCTGCACGGCTTCGGCGCGGACCTTGGAGGGCCCGCAGCCGAACCGACCGTCGACCGGGCGCAGTGAGTCCGGCAGGACGATCGTCGGGGCGTCAGGCATGGACATCCCCCAGCGGCCTCGGCGCGGGGCCGACGTAGCGGGCGGACGGGCGGATGAGCCGGCTGGTGCGCTGCTGCTCCAGGATGTGAGCGCTCCAGCCCGCGGTGCGGGCACAGGTGAACATGGACGTGAACATATGAGCCGGCACCTCGGCGAAGTCCAGCACCACGGCCGACCAGAACTCGACGTTCGTCCGGAGGGGGCGGTCCGGGTAGCGGTTGGTCAGCTCCTCGATCGCGGCCGCCTCGAGGGCCTCGGCCACTTCGTACCGGGTCGAGCCCAGGTCGCGGGCGGTGCGGCGGAGCACACGGGCGCGCGGGTCCTCGGCGCGGTAGACCCGGTGCCCGAAGCCCATGAGGCGCTCCTTGCGGTCCAGGGCGCGGCGGACGTAGCCGACCGGGTCACCGGTGCGCTCGACCTCGTCCAGCATCGCCAGCACGCGGGACGGCGCCCCGCCGTGCAGCGGCCCGGAGAGCGCGCCCACGGCCGCGGACAGCGCCGCGGCGACGTCCGCCCCGGTGGAGGCGACCACGCGGGCGGTGAAGGTGGAGGCGTTCAGGCCGTGCTCGGCGGCGGACACCCAGTAGGCGTCGACGGCCTGGACGTGCTTGGGGTCCGGCTCGCCGCGCCAACGGATCATGAACCGCTCGGTGATGGTGCGGGCGCGGTCGACCTCCTTCTGCGGCACGGCGGGCTGCCCGAGGCCGCGAGCCGCCTGCGCGACGAAGGAGAGTGCCATCACCGATGACCGGGCGAGGTCCTCACGGGCCTGCTCGGGGGCGATGTCGATCAACTGGCCGAAGCCCCAGTACGGGGCGAGCATGGCCAGCGCGCTCTGGACGTCCACCCGGATGTCGCCGGAGTGCACCGGCAGCGGGAACGGTTCGGCCGGCGGCAGTCCGGGTTCGAACGACCCGTCGACGAGCAGGCCCCATACGTGGCCGTAGTCGACCTTGCCGACGAGATCCTCGATGTCGACGCCGCGGTAGCGCAGCGCGCTGCCTTCCTTGTCCGGCTCGGCGATCTCGGTCTCGAAGGCGATCACGCCCTCCAGGCCCGGCTTGAAATCGCTTGTCTTCTCGGCCATCGAGTCCGGATCTCCGCTTCTGTCTCGGCCGGCCACGGGACGGGCCCTGCCGGGACCGGCCGACCGCGGCAACCGCGTGGCCGGCCAAGCTGCACGCCGACACAGCGGTCGTCGTGCCGTCCCGTTCCGCCGCTGTCCCGATACGCCGGATTCGCCCGTCGTTCGGTCGTCTCTCGCGCCCCACAGTCCTGCCACGACAGTCCTGCTACGACAGCTCTGCCTGCTACGACAGCTCTGTCCTGCCACGACAGTCCTGTGTTAACGGCGCAATCGTCCGTCTGCATCCTGCCCTGTCAGACACGGCAACGCCACCGGACGGGGCGTGATGAGTCGCGTTCCGCACGGCCCGGCATCGCCTGTGCCGGGGCGGTTGCCGTGGTTTCGACCGATCACCTGGAGCAGGACCGTCCGAGGTGATGCCAGTCACATCGACGCAGGGTGCCACCGGGCTGCCAGGATCGGGGCATGGCCGCCCATCCGCCCGTGCACGAACCGCCCGTGCACGATCCGCCCGTGCCCGACCCGGCTGTGCAGCGGCGCGGCTACCACCCGGGCCGGTTCGACGAGCGGATGCTCGCTCCGACATGGCTCGAACAGTTTCAGGAATGGTTCACCGACGCCTCGGCCCCGGGGGCGGGGATCCGCGAGCCCAACGCGATGATCTTCTCCACCGCCGACGAGGCCGGGCGGCCGAGTTCCCGCACTGTCCTGATGAAGGGGTTCGACGCACGCGGATTCACGCTGTTCACGAACTACACCTCGACGAAGGCCCGCGAGGCCGCGGCGAATCCGTACGGGTCGTTGCTCTTCCCGTGGTACCCGCTGGAACGCCAGGTGATCGTCGCTGGCTCGATTGAACGCGTGTCACGGGCGGAGAGCGAGACCTATTTCCGGTCCCGGCCGCGGGGATCTCAGCTCGGGGCGTGGGCGAGCCACCAGTCCCAGGTGATCGACTCGCGCGCGGTACTCACCGAGCGGCTCGCCCGGCTGGGACAGAGGTGGCCGGCCGCCGAACCGGTGCCGACTCCCCCCTTTTGGGGGGGACTGCGGCTCGTCCCGACCTCGATCGAGTTCTGGCAGGGGCGCCCGGACCGCCTCCACGACCGTCTGCGCTATCGCCTAACCACTCTCCGTCGATCCTCCGGCACCACACCGGACGCCGGGCCGGGCGGCGCACCGAGCAGGCCCGCCGACGCCCCGGGATGGGTCATCGAGCGCCTGGCGCCCTGAAGGCAGGCGAACCGGTCTATATCGTCACAGTGTCCGAAATGCCAGCACTGTCATTCCAGGGTGACGGGCCGGCGGGCGCGCGGCCGCGATCCCGATTTGGCGACGGAGGCACGACACCGCCGGGGCGATACGCGATTAACACTGACGAACACCCAACGTTCCCGCTACGCCAGACCCGCCCACCTCGTGACGAACCAGGCATTGGTACCTTCCTGCGTGCAGTCATAACTGATCGGCAAACGCTGATCCGCGCCCTGCGTCGACGCGCCGCCCTCCGGCCCGTCGACGCTTCGGCGGGCGCCGACGGCGGGTGTCGCGGCGACCCGTCACAGTCGAGGGAGACGGATTCATGCGGATCACAAGAATGCGGGCCATGGCGGCCGGCGTTCTCGGCGCGGCCCTGATCTCAGTGGCCACGCCGGCCTCAGCAACCACACCGGAACCGACCCCGACGACGAGCGCCACGCCGACCGCGACGCCGACCCCGGACACGACCGGCGACATTCTCGGCGGCGCCCCGACGCCCACCGGCACTCCGACAGCCGAGGCCACGGCGAGCCTCGACCCGAGCGCCACGCCGAGCGTCGACCCCTCCGCCACGGCCAGCGCGGACCCGAGCGCGACCCCCGGCGTCGACGTGACCACCACGACGACCGGCACGCCCTCGCCCACCCCGAGCTCGGGGACGGGCGACCCCATCCTCGACGGGTTCCTGTCGCTGCTGCCCTTCAAGGTGCCGCTCGACAAGGAGATCGACGGCATCGAGGACTTCGACGTGAACCCGCTCGTCCTGACCTTCACCTGCGGCGCCCCGGGCCCTGAGTGGACGCTGCGGAACACCTCCGACAAGGCCCTCGGCTTCGGCTGGTTCGACACCAGCCTCGGCGCCGGGATCTCGGAGATCGGCCCCGGCCAGAGCCTGCCGCTGCAGACCCACGCGATGGCGGTCATCGCCTCCCCGTGGGACGCCGAGACCGGTTACCTCCTCGTGACCGTTCCGACCGTGGGCGTCTCGGACTGCGCCGGGACGGCCCCGCCGGTCGATCCCCAGGTCTCGCTCCCCGTCGCCGACCCGGCCGTGGCTACGGCGGTGCGGGCCGAGCCTTACTACACGAGATGACCAGCGGCGCCGGCATGACCACCCACGTCGCGACTCCTCGCCACGACGCGACGTCCAACCGCGGCCCGCTGCCCGGCCACGATCCGGCACCGGGTGGTGACAGTCTGGCCGAGGAGCGCCGGCCGGGACGTCGCGGTCTGGCCCGGGTGGGCACGGCGGCGCTGGCCGTCGTGCTCGGCGGCGTGATCCTCACCGGCTGCGGCGGGGACGACTCGACCGCGGCGTCCGGCCAGGTCCCGGAGCCGGTGCGCAGCCAGCTCGCCGCCGTCGCCGGCCTCGGGCAGGGCGCGAGCACCGTCGTGACCGCCACCGGCGCGAGTGTCGACGTCTACCAGGCGCCGAACGCGGCGAAGCCGACGTCCAGCCTGTCGAACCCGAACGAGAACGGCGCGCCGCGGGTCTTCCTCGTCCAGGCGAAAATGCCGGGCTGGTGGCAGGTTCTGCTGCCCGTCGAGCCCAACGGGAGCTCGGGCTGGGTGAAGGCCGAGCAGGTGACGGCCAGCCAGACGCCCTACCGGATCGTCGTCGCCCGCGGCGCGCACAAGCTGCGGCTGTACAGCAACGACAAGATGATTGCGGAAGAGTCGGTGGCGATCGGCACCACCGACACCCCGACGCCCGGCGGGCGCTTCTTCCTGATGGAACTGCTGAAGCCCAGCAACCCGGGCGGCCCCTACGGGCCGTACGCCTTCGGGCTCAGCGGCTTCTCCACCAGCCTGGACTCGTTCGGCGGCCGGGACCCGGTGATCGGCATCCACGGGACGAACGAGCCCGGTTCGATCGGCCGGGACGTCAGCCACGGCTGCATCCGCCTGAGCAACGACGCGATCACCCGACTGGCCCAGACCGTCCCGCTGGGGACACCGGTGGAGATCATCGCCTAGGGCTTGGTGTGGTCTTCTCCGTGCCGCGGGTCGCGGGGGCGCGTGGGTCGGCGCAGCGTGGCGCCGCACTGCATGCTGCGCCGGGCCGGATGCCGCGCGGGGCCGGCCTGGACCTGCGCGATCGCTCGTCCGGCCCTGGACGGGGCCGACGATCTCTTGAATCCGCAGGCTTGCGGGCGGGATCGCCTCGGGCCGCGACCGTGTGGCCCAGCGCCCCCTCCGAGCGCGGACAGACACGGCCGCGACCTCCGTGACGCGCCGGTACGGGCTGCCCTCCACATCCCGCACCGGCGCGACCACGTCCGGCGGAGCCCGTCACCTCCCCACCGGTCGGACGGGCGAGGAGTCGAGCCCGCCGTCTCCCTGCCCACATCAAGGGTGGCCAATCCCCACGGCGGGAACCGGCGGTCCGCAGAATCGGGCGCTGTCGGATAACCGACACGACCTTCACTTGCGGCACGACCAGTCGGCCCGATAGTGGGGCGAACCTGGCGATCCGCCGCGGACCCGCCCGGCCCGGTGGTGCCCGAGCCGGTCATGCCGGTTAAGCCGGTTAGTCGTGGTGTCGGGCTCGGGCGTGGCGGTCGAGGGCCTCCCGGCGTTCGACAGCGTGATCGACGACTGGGCGTGGGTAGCCGTTCGGCGGGCCGGCCGGGAGTTTCCACGGTTCGTGCACCGCGTCGGGCGGGAGGCCGCGCAGTTCGGGGACCCATCGGCGGATGTACTCCCCGGCGGGATCGAACTTGCGCCCCTGCGAGACGGGGTTGAAGACCCGGAAGTACGGGGCGGCGTCGGTTCCGGTGCCGGCCGTCCACTGCCAGCCGTGGTTGTTGGACGCGAGGTCGCCGTCGACGAGGCGCTCGAGGTACCAGCGGGCGCCGTGCGTCCAGTGGACGTGCAGGTCCTTGCAGACGAACGAGGCCTCGATCATCCGGACCCGGTTGTGCACCCAGCCCTCGGCGAGGAGCTGGCGCATGCCGGCGTCGACGATCGGGTAACCGGTGCGGCCCCACTTCCACGCCTCGAAGGTGTCACCGGGAGGCTCGTAGGCCAACGCGGCCAGGGTGTCGGTGAGGTCGGTCCGGGCCGACGAGGGGGTGCCGGCGAGGACGTCCGCGTAGAACTCCCGCCAGGCGAGCTCGGAGCGGAACTTCTCGGCCGAACCGGCCAGCCCGCCGCCCCCGCCAGCCGCACCGGCCCCGCCAGCGCCGCCAGCCCGGCTGGCCCCGGACCAGCCGGGTACGGCGTCTCCCGATTCGCTCGCCGTGGCCGTGGCCGTGGCCGTGGCCGTGCGCAGCGCGTCGAGGACGGTGCGCGGGTGGATGCAGCCCCATTTCAGGTAGGGCGAGAGGCGGGAGGTGACGGCCGCGGCCGGCTCGTCGCGGTGCGCCGCGTAGCCGGCCAGCGATTCGGTCAGGAAGGCACGCAGGCGCTCGTGTGCGGCGTGTTCGCCGGCCGGGGGTAGCTCGGTGCCCCCGAGCTCCGGATCCGCCGGGATCGGTTCGCTGCCGCCGTCGAGGTCGGCGGGCTGGAGCCAGACCGGATCCGCCGGGATGGCCGGCCCGCGCCAGCCGTGTTCCTTCCAGGCCCGGTAGAAGGGCGTGAACACCCGGTAGGACGTCCCGTCGGCCTTGCGCAGGCGGCCGGGCGCTACCGCGTAGGGCGAGCCGGTGCGCACGAGCTGCCGGCCGTCCGCGGCCAGGGCGCGTTCCACGAGTTTGTCACGGCGGGAGCCGTACGGACCGTGGTCGGCCGCGAGGTGGACAGCGTCCGCGGCGATCTCGCGGGCGAGCGCGGGAACGACGTCCACCGGGTCTCCGGTGCGCATGCACAGCCGGCCGCCGAGCTGGGCGTCCAGGTCGCGCAGGCACCGGTGGAGGAACGCCAGGCGGACGGGACCGGACGGGCGCCGCAGCGCGTCGTCGAGGACGAAGAGAGCCAGCACCCGGCCGGACTCGGCGGCGGCGAGCAGCGCCGGGTTGTCGTCGAGGCGGAGGTCACGGCGAAGCCACCACACCGCCTGCGTCGAGGGGGGCGAGCTCATCCGACGGACGGTAGCCCGTCACCACGGGTCACCAACGGAGACCACT
>NZ_UBIZ01000129.1:0-15108 GCF_900465275.1 Parafrankia sp. Ea1.12
CCCCTGGCCCCTGGCCCCTGGCCCGGCCTGGTGGCGGGTGGCTCGCGTGTCCGCCCATGGGCCGTCCACCTCGCCGTTTGGTGTCCGCCTCGCCCTTTCGGGGCGCGATCAGACCGGGTTCGGCCCCCAAAGGGCGAGCGGGATACCAAAGGGCGAGCGGGACGCTCACGACGACTGGCCCGATCCGGTAGTTGACGAACTTCCGCGGGCCTGGCCGGCCAGGCCCGCGGGACTCGGGGCCCGGTGCCAGGTCGGTGCGCGGTGGCAGCGAGGCCCGGTGGAGCTTCCGGGGGGTGCCTGCCCGCGGGCGGCGCGTCGATCCGTTCACGTCCCAGGAGCACCGCGAAGGGGTCCTGGGGATCGGGCCGCGCGGTCGTCCGCGGCCGCCGGATCGAGGCGGGAAGAGACGGGCCGGGGACGGAGCGAACCGGGCCCGTGAGGGGCTCCGCGGGTAGTCCCAGCCCGGTCGGCCGGTACGGGAAACCCCCGCGCAAGCCAGGAAGTTCTGGTCACCTAACGTGTTGGGACGTGATCCTCGTGTGGGCGTCCGAAAACGTGACCGAAGGCTCAGCACCCCTCCTGACCTGGGCAGATGCGGCGCAGCAAGGGGCACTTCTTTGCACACTCGACGTAGTTGAGGAGGACTAGTGTTTACCCACACCATCCGTGTGGACTAGTCTCGCTTCCGACGTCACGACAACACCGGACCGAACGCCGAATCCTGCCCGCGGTCCTGGTGTCCCCTCCGAGTCGTCACCACGGGCAGGAGCGGGGGACCCACCTCCACCGGCTGGCGCCACGACACGGCGCTGGCCTAGGGGTGAAGTCCATCGCGTGAAGGTCGCGCTATGGACCGGGCAGCCCAGCCCGAACCCGACAGCTCACCTCGCAGGCGTACGGGAAGGAACGCAACGTTGTCTGCGCAAAGTGTGCAGCTTGATGCTGAGAGACGCCGGCAGGAAGGGCGCGGCCGCCACCGTGCGCCGTCCGCCCCCACGGCGTCCAGCCGAGCCAGAGCCAGGGCCCGTACCGTCGCGGCCATCACCACCGGAACCGTCGCGGTCTCCGGGGTGGCGCTCGCCGGGTGCGCCCAGGATGTCAACTCGGACGTCGCGCTGGACGACGGCACGAACACCGCCCCGATGACGCTCGCGACCCAGATCGGGTCCCGGCTGGCGGTCGACGGAGCCATCCAGGCCGCCACCGCTACCGGCGGCGGTTCGGGCACCGTTCTCGACGCCACCACGGACATCTCCGCGCCGACTCTCTCGTCGAAGATCGACGTCGGCCTGCGCGTGACGAACCCCGAGGTCACGGTCAACGCGGACGAGCCCGTCAACATCGGCTTCTCGCTCTACAACGAGGAGACCCAGGCCCCGATCCCGGACCAGCTCATCAAGGTCCAGGTCAAGCTGCCGACCGGGTGGGCGACCTTCCTGCACCTGACGACGGACGACCGCGGCTTCGCGTCGTACACCGCGAAGGTGCTCACCACCACGAACGTCACGGCGATCTTCGACGGCACCGACGCCCTCCAGTCGGCGCACTCGGAGAACGACGCCACGCTGCGCGTCCGCCCGGCTCCGCCGCCCGCACAGGCCTCCCGCAGCGCGGACCGCACGGGCGTGAACGTCAACACCCCGGTGGTCAGCGTCAACCTGCCGACCAACACCCTCGGCGAGAAGGCCGTCTACCTGGCCTCGCTGCAGGCCGGCAAGCCGTACGTCTACGGCGCCGAGGGCCCCAACTCCTTCGACTGCTCCGGGCTCGTGCAGTACGTGTACCGGCAGCTCGGCAAGAGCCTGCCGCGTACCACCGACCAGCAGTACGCGGCCACCACCCATATCTCCCAGTACAACAAGGCGCCCGGCGACCTGATCTTCTTCGGGAGCCCCGGCAACATCTACCACATGGGCATCTACGCCGGCGACGGCAAGATGTGGGTCGCGCCCCGCACTGGTGATGTCGTCAAGCTTCAGACGATCTACACGACCTCGTACTTGGTCGGCCGCGTCACCTGAGAACGGCGGGCCCACGGCCCAGCCAGGAGACTGGCTGTTCTCGACGTCGATCGTTCCACAAGCCCACGCACCGCTCGGACGGGGCTGCCCGAACGCAGACGCCCCGTCCCCCGGAACGAGCCGCAGCGCGATCTCCCCCTCCGGTCGCGCGCGGCTCCGCCGCCGGGTCGGGGTTGTCGGGATCAACCTCGGCCCGGCGGGTCTTCCGGAGTTCACCAGGTCCCCTGTACCGGACCGCCGGTGTCACGTCTGCTCAGAACGTCTGTGCTGCGGAATGTCCGGAGTAGCTCTGCCGCGGGCAGATTTCGACACCTTCCGCGATGCTTCCGCCACGTGGCGCCATCGATGAGCTGGCCGGCAGCCATGAACGGTAGGCCGTTGCGGCATCATTCTACTTCGTCATAAGTAGCGTAGATGTAGCTTTAGCCGGCCAGACTGCCACTATCAGGCAGCAACACCCCCATTCGAACCAACCCAGCACCAGCACCAGCCCACGCGAAAGTCAACCGCACCCCACCGATCCGAGATCCTTCCGGTGGGACGGACGTCAGATCCCCCCCCATCTGACGTCCGTCCGGCCGGAAGGCCCTGGACTCCGCTGGCCGTCTGTCCGATCCCCCCCCCATCGGGCCGGCGGCCAGCGGACCCCCTCAAGCCTTCCGGCCGCCCACTGGTCCGTCGGGGCCGTTACCCCCCTCCCGGCGACGTCGACGGACCGCTCGAGCCCCGGCCGTCCCACCCCGCGCGGGGTGGGACGGCCGGGGCTCCGGGAAAACTCGAAGGACCCCTCCGCGCGGCGAACGCGCACCTCCGCGCCGGACCCTCGGCCCACACGGCCGCGGCAGGCGCAAGCCCCGAAATGGCCAGCAAGCCGTCCCCGGCGGGGCCGGCGGCCGGCCAATCTGTTAAATGACTAGTTCTTTGCTACTAGCGCGAACTGTCTGGTCAGCGCACCGAACCAAGCTGGGTCAGACCTTCCGGCGAAGGTCGCGGGAGAAGTCCCACAACGTGCTGCTGACCTTTTTGTCCCAGTCCGTCTCGGCAACCCGCCCGTGCTGGGTGACGTTGTCGCAGGTGGGGCCGGGCTCCGCTTCGAACTGTCCCACGACGCCCACCGCCGCGTAGACGGGGGGGCCGGGCGAGCAGGCGGCGAGCAGGGCGAGCCGCGCACCCTCCCCGATACCCCAGACGTATATCCGGTTCAGGTCGATGTCGGTGCGTTCCTCGTCCATGTAGCGGACGACGTCGCGCAGGTACTGCTGGTCCGCTCCATTCGGGTCGTCGAGTCGCCAGGTACCGGCGACCGCCTCCGGGAAGGCGAGCGCGAAGTCACGGCGGTTCGCCAGCGACGACGCGTCACTGTCATGTTCCAGTGAACTCGCATCCGTATTGTCATCGTGCAGGATGATTACCAGGGGCAACGGGTCATTCGGTTTGGAGGGTGCCTGAACGAGCAGTTCCCGGTCGGCTGACGGATAGCCATCCGGGATTGTGACCCGTTCGACCTTGGGACGGCCATTGGCCGCGACGAGCCACCAGATGGCCACAAGTGCCGCCCCGGCGATGATCACGTTTCTCTTGTTCTTGCCCCACCAGCCGGCAAGGGGATTCGACGCCACGATCCAACCGAACCACACCCGGCCCCCGGAAATCGCCGGATTCAGCCCAGCGCGTCAACGCGGACCCGGGCGGGACGACGTCGGGTGGCACTTACCAGCCGTCCGCGGGCGCCCACTCAGCCGCCGGCGAGCGCCCGCGCCCGCGCCCGGCGCAGCATGTCCGCCTCGACCGGCGCATCCAGCGGCGCCAGCCGGCCGTGCACCCAGGTCAGCAGCAGATCGGCCAGGGCCGGGTTCTGGGCCAGCACCGGCCCGTGCAGGTAGGTGCCGATGACCTTCCCGTCCACGATGCCGTCTGTGCGCGCGGGGGTGCCGTCGCCGACGCCGAGGCGCACCGTGCCGAGCGGGATGCCCCGGGACCCGGGAAGCGGGCGGGTGCGCCCGCCGTGGTTCTCGTACCCGTACAGCGTCGGCAGGCCGAGCCGCTGGTCGGGCTCCACCACGATGTCGCCCACGGCGCGCGGTGGCGGCGGGACGTCCGGCGGGTCGAACGAGCGGCGGGTCTCCATGTCCACCAGGTGGACGCCCTCGTGGACCCGGCCGTTGCCGGCCGGGAAGCTCGCCCCGATCACCTGGTAGCCGGCGCAGACCGCGAGCACCGCCGCGCCGCCCGACACCGCGCGGGTCAGGGAACGGTTGCGGCGCATGCCGTCCGCGGCCAGCACCTGCGGCTCGTCCTCGCCGCCGCCGAGCAGGTAGATGTCGCAGTCGGCCGGGACCACCTCGCCGGCCGGCACCTCGACGATCTCCGCCCGCAGCCCCCGCCAGCGCAGCCGCTGGGCGAGCACGATCGCGTTGCCGCCGTCACCGTACGTGCCGAGCAGCTCCGGGTAGATCAGGGCGATCCGGGTCGCCGACTCGCGGCTCACCGGGTCGTCCGCACGAGCAGATCACGGAAGGCGGTGTAGTTCGCGACGACGTCCAGCGCCTTGTCGTTCGCCGCGGTCGCGGCGTCCTCGGCGTCGGCGTGCACGGTGTGGGGCACCTCGGCGTAGGCGAGCCGCACGCTCATGTCCTCCTTGCGGCCTCCGGTGACGAGCACCTGGCGGCCGGCGAGCCGCTCGAACGGGACGTCCCAGATCCAGGACGGGTCGCGCCCGTCCGCCGTCTGCGAGTTGAAGTCGATCAGCACCGGACGTGGCGGGGCGGAGTTGAGCAGCTCCATCATCTCCACCCAGCCGGCCGGGTTCTTCGCGAGCAGGAGGCGGGCCAGCTTCCCGTCGGGGCCCAGCGGCACCTCCTGGTAGCGGCCCTGCACGTCACCGATGCCACGCATCGCGGCGAGCGCGTCCTCGACGTCGACGCCGAACTCGCGCGCCGCGGCCGCGGCCATCGCCGCGTTCGCGAGGTTCACCCGCCCCGGCAGGTCGATGTGCGCCGGAATGCGCCGCCCGAACCACATCAGCTCGCCCAGCCCGGCGACGGAGACGATCGGCTCCGGTCGGGCCAGGCCGCACTCGCACCACCAGCCGGTGGCGTTGCGGTGCAGCAGCCGGGCGCACTGCGGGCACACCATCGCGTCGGCGGTCCAGTTCTGCCCCGCCGACACCCAGATCTGGCGGGACCAGGTCATCGCGGACCAGGCCACAAGAGGGTCGTCCACGTTCGCCACGACGACGGTGTCGCGCAGGTCAGCGCCCAGCTCGCGCCAGAGCGCCGCGATGCGTCGCGTCTCGTTGGACCGGTCGAGCTGGTCGCGCGAGATGTTGAGCAGCAGCACCACCCGCGGCTCGATCGCCCGCGCCACCTTGGGGAGCCAGATCTCGTCGACCTCGAGGGCGGCGGCCGCGTCGTAGGGCGGCTTGGACAGCGCCGCCAGCACGCCGGGCGCCATGTTCGCGCCCCCGCTGTTCGACTTGACCGGGCCGAGCGTCCCCAGCGCGCGGGCCAGCAGCCGGGTGGTGGTCGTCTTGCCGTTCGTGGCCGAGACGCACGCCGTGAGCCGGTTGGAGCCGACCTCGGCCAGTGCGTCCGGCGCGATCCGAAGGGCGAGCTTGCCGCCGATCATCTCGCCCGAGCCCCGGCCGAGGCGGCGGGACGCCTCAGCGGCCAGTCGCTCGACGGCGAGCGCGGCCTGGGTACGGGCGGAGAACCGGCGGCGTGGAAGGGGGGTCATCATCGCTCCTCCAGACTGCCATGCCCGCACCCGCCGCCGGTGCCCACCCCGCGCTGTGCGCCGTTCGCGCGGTTCGCGGTATGCACGCCGCCTCGCGGCCGTCCCGCGCCCGCGGCGGTGGGCCGCCAAGTGGGTAGACCCAGCCCTGACCCGAGCCCCCGGCCGAGTGTCCGGGAGCACTCATGAGCGGGCAACCACCGCCCCAGGTGGATGAGTAGGACACCCAGAGGTGAGAATCACAGAAGTGATGGGGCATCACCCCGGGTCGGCGGACGCACAGATCACGTGAGGACACGTGAGGACCCGGCGGGAAGGGACGTGAGGACAGACAGTGACCACCAAGGGGATAGCGATCGCCCGTGACGGCGAGCGATGGACGGCTCACGACCTCGACATCGCCGACATGGAGGATCTCGACGCGCTCGTCGACGCCATGCACGACCTCTCCTCGGGCACGGTCATCGCGTTCGTCGAGGAGGACGACGAGTACCTGGCCATCGTGCGCATCGGCGCGCAGGACCCCGATCCGAAGGTCTTCCTCTCGGACCGCCGGGTCCTGCTGAGCTCCGACCTCGCCGAGCGGCTCTTCGCCGACGCGCTCCCGTCCATGGTGGCGCTCGAGGACGACTCGGAGGACGACGCCCCGGTGGGCCAGGCGTCCCCCGTCGGCGACCTCGACCTGCTGGCGGATCTCGGGACGACCGCTGATGCGCTGCTGGAGCTGATCGCCGAGGAGGGCATGCTGCCCGCCGACGTGATCAGCGCGGTCAGCGAGCGGGCCGGCGCCGGGGAGATCTTCGACGAGGTCCGTGGCTGACACCCGCTCACCGGTGGCGGACACCCGCGCACCGGTGACGGACGGCTACCGCGAGGCGATGGGCCTCGCCCTGGCCGAGGCCGATCTCGCCCGGGCCGCCGGGGACGTCCCGGTCGGCGCGGTCGTCGTGGCGGCGGACGGGGCGGTGCTCGGCCGCGGCCACAACGCGCGCGAGGCCGCCGGCGACCCGACCGCCCACGCCGAGGTCGTCGCGCTGCGCCAGGCCGCGGCCCGGCTCGGTTCCTGGCGCCTGACCGGGGCGACCCTCGTGGTCACCCTGGAGCCGTGCACCATGTGCGCCGGGGCCCTCGTCCTCGCCCGGGTGGACCGGCTCGTCTACGGCGCCGTGGACGACAAGGCCGGCGCCGTGGGCTCCCTGTGGGACGTCGTCCGCGACCGGCGGTTGAACCACCGCCCCGAGGTCGTCGCGGGCGTCCGCGGGCAGGAGTGCTCGGAGCAGCTCGCCGCCTTCTTCGCCGACCGGCGGACGCAACGCCGCGACACACGCCGTCCGCGCACCCCCGACTAACCGGACCAGGACGACGTCGCGTAAGCTAGCCCGCGGTGGAGTCGCCTAGTGGCCGAGGGCGCACGCCTCGAAAGCGTGTGAGGGGGCAACCCCTCCGTGGGTTCAAATCCCACCTCCACCGCCCAGAAAGCCCGGCCCGGAACACCGGCGGCGACACCGCCGTCTGACGGCACGACCACCGGCCATGGCCGTCACCTGCCCGTTCCACCAGGGCCGGTGACGGCCATCCGCCGTGAGTTCACGGCCATCGACCTTCACTTCTCGACCGCGATGTCGGCACTTCTCGACCGCGGTGTGCGGCCTTCTGTTCCGGTTCGCTGTTCCCGATCGCTGTTCCCGATCGCAAACGAAGCCGAGTTGCATTGACTCCGGAGCGTGTCATAGTCGATACGCAAGGTAACGATCCGTGACCATGCCACCGTCGTTCCGCCAGCGGATCGATATCTCCACGGTCACTGCGTCACCCGAATCCGGAGGTCAGGAATGGCAAGGATCGTTGTTCTCGGTGCCGGTGGTCAGGTAGGGCGGTCCATCGTTGCCGAAGCCGTCAGGCGCGGCCACGAGGTCACGGCGGTCGACCAGGACCAGAACGCGCTGAAAGGGGTTCCCCGCCAGGCCACCGCCGTCACCGGGGACGTCACCGGGCGCGACATGGTCCAGCAGCAGGCGCAGAACGCGGACGTGGTCGTGGTCGCCCTCGCCGGGTGCACCCGGCCCGAACACGCGAACACCGCGCGCGCGGTCGTCGAGGTGGCGAACAAGCTGGGTGCCAAGGCGCCCGCGGTCATCCACATCGGCAACGGCGGGCTGCTGGAGAACGCCGACGGCGAGCGCATCGTCGACACCCAGGAGTTCCCCGCCGCCGAGCGCAAGGAGGCCCTCGACCAGGCCGACGCGCTCGACGTCCTCCGGGCCGCCAAGCACAACCTCAAGTGGACCTGCGTCGTCCCGCCGCCGCGCAACTTCGGCCCGGGCCGCCGGCGTGAGGCCTACCGCACGGCCGGCGACCGCCCGGTGACCGACGCCCAGGGCAACATCGGGATCTCGTACGAGGATTTCGCGTTCGCCGTCCTGGACGAGGTGGAGAAGCCGCGGTTCCGCAACAAGCGGTACACGGTGGGGTACTGACCTCCCGCTGGCGACACCATTCGCCGCGGGATGACAGTCTGACAGCCTGAAAGCCGGGCCTCCGGCGGAACGCCGGCCGGAGGCCCGGCCGCATCGCTTGTGAAGCCCATGCTTGCGAAGAGCCCATGGGCGATCGCTTGTAAAGGCCATGCGCGCGTTCAGGCGTTCAGGCCATGGTGGCGAGAATCAGGTCGATGTCCTCCGGTGTGGTCGCCGGATTGACGATCGCGAACCGGGTCACCGTCTCCTGCCGGTGCACGGTCGGGGTCACGAACGCGAGCCCTTCGGCAAGCAGGCGTTCCGTCCACCGGTGATAGCTCTCGGCCGGCCAGCCCAGCCGGCGGAACACGACGACCGAGAGCTCCGGCTCGCGCACGAGCTCCACGAACGGCAGGGCCCGGATGTGGTCGGCCGCCGTCCGCGCCGTCGCCAGGCAGCGCTCGACCGCGGAACCGTACGCATGTGTCCCGTAGGTGGCGAGCGAGAACCAGAACGGCAGGCCGCGGGCCCGCCGGGAGAGCCCGACCTCGTAGTCCGAGGGGTTCCAGGCCCCCGGCGTGTCGAGTACCTCCAGATAGCCTGCCTGCTGCGCGTGGGCGGCGCGGGCCGCGGCCGGGTCGCGGTACACCAGCGCGCAGGCGTCGAACGGCGCGAACAGCCACTTGTGCGGGTCGACGATGAAGGAGTCGGTCTCCTCGATGCCGTCGAACAGGTGCCGCACGGACGCGGCGGCGGCGCCCGCGAGGCCGTAGGCGCCGTCGACGTGGACCCACACGTCGTGCCGGCGGCAGGCGTCGACGACACCGCGGATGTCGTCGACGATCCCGAACTGGGTGCTGCCGGCCGTGGCCACCACGGCGAACACCCCGCCGTCGCCGGCGAGCTCGTCGAGCGCGGTGGCCACCGCCCCGCCGGTCAGCCGCCCGTCGTCGCCGGTCGGGACGACCACCAGGTCGACGTCCATGACCTCGGCCGCCTGGCGCAGCGAGGAGTGCGCCTCGGAGCCGCACAGGAACCGCCAGCGCGGTGGCTGAGGGAGCCCTCGGGCCGCCCGGCGCGCCCGGGCGGCGTGCCGCGCGGCGACGAGCGCCGAGACGTTGCCGACCGTCCCGCCCTGGACGAACACCCCGCCGGCTCCCGGCGGGAAGCCGACGAGGTCGGACAGCCAGCGCAGCGCCTCGTTCTCCGCGTGGACGGCACCGCCGCCCTCCAGCCAGCTCCCGCCGTAGATCGACGAGGCGCCGACCACCAGGTCGAACAGGATCGCCGCCCGGGTCGGCGCCGCCGGGATGAAGGCGAGGTTGCGCGGGTGGTCCGCCGATATACAGGCACGCGACAGCACCTCGTCGAACACCCGCAGCGCGGCGAGACCACCGATGCCCTCCGGGGTGATCGTGCGCCCGGCCCGCGCGGACAGCTCGGCCGGTGGGCTCGGACCGTCCAGCGGGACGGGATCCAGACTCATCCGAGTGCGGGCGTAATCCACCACCGCCTGGACGAGCTCCGGGCGCTGCGCGCCGAAGATCGGCACATCGAATGGGTGCACCCGGCGCAGTCTAGGTCCCCGCCGGAGCGCTGCCGAAAGGATCACGCCGGCGCGCGCACCGGGGTAATCCACCGATCACCGGCGAATACCGGGAGACACCCGGCGGGTGAATGCCGGAAAACAATCAGAAAACAACCGGGCCCTGCGTGACAGCGACAGGGAGCCGTACCCGTCATGCCGTCGGCCCGCTCCCGTCAGCCCGGGCCACGCGGACAGACAGGGTCGCCTAGCTGCTGCGCTGGCGCCGCACGAGGAAACCGCCACCGACGAGAGCAACCAGCATGACGATCATTCCGATGCGCTTCATGAGACACCTCCACGATGAGGACCGGCGACCACCGGGGGTACCGGCGATCACCGCGTTCAAGGGCACAACATACCGGCTGACCGAGGCTCGGTCGCACCGCCGTGCGGAAATGAAGGATCGTTGTCCGGATCCGGTCTTTACCGGGCCCGCGCCCACCTGTTACACACCGCAGGAAGGCCACGGCATCGGGACGCGACGGTGCCCGGCCGCGGCGGTGGAGACCCGGGCGACGCCACCTCGCGCCGGGCATTCTTCTCATTCGCGTTTCGCTGTCGCCATATACGTCATGAAGCCCACGCCCAACCCATGCCGATCACTTGGCGCTAAACGTTGACGCGTCGACCCCGGCGCCGACCGGCCGTCCGCTGTTAGCTTTCAGGACATACGAGCCCCGCGGGAGGCGGCCCGCGGGGCGACGTCGAGGAGGCGGCAACGTGAAGGTCGACAGCACCCTTGGCGCGCTGGACATCGCTGCCGGCCAGGCCCGCGCCGCGCAGGCCGCCGGCTACGACGCCATCTGGACCGGGGAGGTGAACCAGGACCCGTTCCTCCCGCTGACCCTCGCCGCCGACGCGACGTCCACGATCGAGCTGGGCACCTCGATCACTGTCGCGCTGTCCCGCTCGCCGATGTCGCTGGCGTACACCGCGCACGACCTGCACGGGTTCTCCGGCGGCCGGCTCCGGCTCGGCCTCGGCTCGCAGGTGAAGGCGCACATCACCCGCCGTTTCTCGATGCCGTGGGGCCGGCCCGCGCCACAGCTGCGCGAGTTCGTCCTGGCGCTGCGCGCGATCTGGTCGTCCTGGGCGGAGGGCACCCCGCTCGCCTTCGAGGGCGAGTACTACCGGCACACGTTGATGCCGCCGGCGTTCGTCCCGAAGCCGCACCCTTTCGGGCCACCCCAGGTGCTCCTCGCCGGCGTCGGGGACGTCATGACCCGGGTCGCGGGCGAGGTCGCCGACGGATTCCTGTGCCACTGGTTCACCAGCCCGCGCTGGATCCGCGAGCACACCGTTCCCGCGCTGCTGGCGGGCCGGCAGCGCGCGGGCCGCACGCTGGACGGCTTCGACATCGTCGCCGGCGGGTTCGTCGCCACCGGCACCGACCAGGAGATCACCGAAGGGCTGGCAAGGATGCGCGCCCAGATCTCCTTCTACGGGTCGACCCCGGCCTACCGCCCCGTGCTGGAACTGCATGGATGGGGCGATCTCGGCAGCGAGCTGACCGCGCTGTCCAAGCAGAACCGGTGGACCGAGATGGCCGCCCTGATCGACGACGACGTCGTCGAGACCTTCGGCATCGTCGCGGCGCCCGCGGACGTCCCCGCCCGCATCGCCGAGCGCCTCGGCGGCCTGGCGACCCGCACGACGTTCACGCCGCCGCCGTCGTTCGGCCCCGAGCAGACCCGGGAGATTCTGGCCGCCATCCAGGCGATCCCGACCGCGGCCCCGACCACCGGCGCGGCGGGCCGGCACGGGACCGGACCCGCGTAACCAGACCCGGTCCCGGACTCCCCGCGCGGCGCGCCGCGCGCCGCGCGGGGAGATGCTCACTCAGACCTTGATGGGCAGCTTCTCGTAGCCGCGCACGGTGCTGGTGTGCAGGCGCACCGCGTTGTCGCGGTCGACCTCGTAGTTCGGGAAGCGGCGCAGGGTCTCCTCCAGCGCGATCCGGCCCTCCATGCGGGCGAGCGCCGCGCCGAGGCAGAAGTGCGGGCCGCGGCCGAACGCCAGGTGGCTGTCGAAGTTGCGCTTGATGTCGTAGCGGTCCGCGTCCGGGTACTTGCGCTCGTCGCGGTTGGCGGACGAGGTGAGCAGCAGGATCCTGGACTTTGCCGGGATCGTGGTGCCGTGCAGCTCGACCTCACGGGTGTTCACCCGGCCCTGCACGGGGGACGGCGACTCGTAGCGCAGCGTCTCCTCGACGGCGTTGCCCAGCAGCGACGGGTCGGCGGCCAGCTCGGCACGCTGGTCCGGGTGGGCCTCGAGCAGGTCACCGGCCCAGCCGAGCAGGCGGGCGACGGTCTCGGTACCGGCAGCGACGAGCAGGTTGGTGAAGTCGGCGGCCTCGGAGGTGGTGAGCCGGCGGGCGCCCTCGTCGGTGGTGATCTCGGCCTCGGCGAGGCCGGTCATCATGTCGTCGCGCGGGGCCGTGCGCCGCGCGTCGATCTGCTCGGAGAAGTAGGTGTGCAGCTTGATCTGCGCGGCGAAGGAGACGTCGTTGATCATCCCCTTGCCCTCCTCGATGTGGAAGGTCTGGTCGATCGTCTGCCGGATCTCCTCCCGGTCGGCCTCGTCGACGCCGATGAGCTTGGAGATGACCAGAGAGGGGAGCTGGGCGGCGAAGTCCTGGATGTAGTCGAACCCGCCGCCGCCGATCTGGGGATCCAGCAGCTCCGCGCAGATCTCGCGGATGCTCCCCTCGAGCCCGCCGACCCGTCGCGGCGTGAACGCCCGCGAGACCAGGACGCGCAGCAGCGTGTGCGTGGGCGGGTCCATGAAGATGATCTGACCGGTGTTGAACGGCTCCGGCCCCATGAGCTCGAGGACCGTGCCGTGCGCGGAGCTGTACGTCTCGGGCTCGACGTGGGCCGCGTCGACGTCCGCGTGCCGGGAGAGCGCGTAGAAGTCGTGCTTCTCGTTGCGGTAGACCGGCGCCTCGTCCCGCAGCCGGCGCCACAGTGGATGCGGATTGACGTCGATGATCTTGTCGAACGGGTCCCAGTACAGGTCTTCCGTCACGGTTGAGCCCTTCTCTGTGCCAGGCCCGCGCTGCGAGCCACCGAGGACAGCCAGTTCACGTCGCCATGCCCGCGCCCGGCCGGTCACCGGAGGCATCACGGCCGCAACTCCCTGACCAGGCCGATGTCTGCACCGGGCAAGACACGTCACCGCCAGTTCGTCAACGCTTATGAGCAGATTGGCGTGGGACGCACTCCACGAGCAAGGGACTTACCCCGACAGTCCGGGTCGAGCCGGGCCCCGTGCCGCGGGTGGAACCGCCGCAGATCGCCCTCGCCTCGAAGAAGCGGCCAGCCAGGATGAACTCGGAGCCCTCCGCTGGTCGATCCGGCCGGGTCGGTTGCGGGCCGTCGACCCGTGCCCGGCGGCCGTCGGGGCGATCTCCGCCGGTGAGTCACCCCGCCGACCGCAAGCCGCATACCCCTAGGGGGTACCTGTCAAGCCACCCGCGGAGCGCGGTTCAGAGATCGGGCAGCCAGCAGCTCAGGTATTCCAGGATGGGCAGCCCGCCTCGCTGTGCCCCCGCGTCCTCGTCGCACAGCGCCGACGGCCTGTCCTGCTCGCACGCGGTCCCGTCCCCGTCGTCGTCCAGCGCGGACCGGTACCCCGGCTGGCCCCTGTGCAGCGGCGCGGCGCCGGCGGCGCGGGCGTCCGCGCAGGACTGGTAGGACGTGGTCGCCGGGCGGGTGGGCCGCGCCTGGTCCGGAGTGGCCGACGGCGTGGGCGTGGGCGCCGCCGTCTGCTCGGCGGTCGGCGTCGTCTCCGCGGGGGACGGGGGCGCGGGCGGCGGCGCGGCGGCCACCCGGGCCGGCGCCGCCGACGGGCGGGGCACCGCTGACGGAGCCGGCGGCGCCACCGGGGGCGCGGGCGACGGCCCCGGGGTGGTCGGTATCGCGACCGGCGCAGGCTCGCCGAGCGCGCCGACCGCGCCGGAGCGGGCCGCACCCGATCCCGGCGCCGGTGCGAGGGCGGCCGCTACCAGCAGTAGCAGAAGGACCCCGCCTACGCCGCCGCTGACCCGCCGGTGCCCGCGAACCCAGGCGTGTATCCCATGGCCCCACTCCACCGGCCGCTGGCGCAACATCCGCATGCTCCTCCTCCGCTGGTCCGATCCTCATCGGACGAGCGGGGCGAAAGCCACTGCGCGAAGCAAAGTCGCTACTTTTCGGCACCACCGCACGGGTGGCCCTCCCGACACTTCACTTTCGGGGCGCAACGGGCGGGTCGCCGGCCTGTTCGCCGCGACGGCCGTGGCGGACGCCGGCGCCGCGCGACTGGATGCCGGCGCCGGATCAGTTCCGGTTGAGAGTTGGCCGCACTGGCCGCCAGCACCGCCGGTGCGGTGGCCGCCTCCGGCTGAAACACGGCGTCACAGGCCGGCGAGCATGCCGCCGTCGACGATAACCGAGGTGCCCGTCAGGAAACTCATGTCCGGCGAGGCCAGGGCGAGGGCGGCGGCGGCCATCTCCTCCGGGCGGGCCATCCGGCGCAGCGCGTCGACGTTGTCCGCGCCGTACTGGGCCTTGCCGGCTGCCCACTGCTCGTCGGTGATGTTCGGGGGGCGGCGGCGGTCGACCAGCCCCGTGTCGGTGGTGCCCGGGGAGAGCGCGGCAACCCGGATGTTGTCCTGTCCGTAGTCCAGGGCCGCGGTGCGTACCAGGCCGGTGACGCCTCCCTTGCTCGCGCTGTAGGCGCCCAGTCCGGGCCTGCTGGCGAACTCGTTCGCGGAGCCGGTGACGAGGATGACGCCGCCGCCGGACTCCCGCATCGGTGGCACCTCGTACTTGATGGCGAGGAAGACCCCGCGGGTGTTGGTGTGGGCGGTGTCGTCCCACTCCTCGACGGTCATCTCGTGCAGCGGCTTCACGATCTGGGTTCCGGCGTTGTTGAGCGCGACGTCCAGCCGGCCGTACCGGTCGGCGACACCGGCCACGAACGACTCGACCTGGGCGGGATCGCGGACGTCGGCCCGCGTGTAGGCGGCCTCTCCGCCGGCGGCGCGGATCTCCGCCTCCACACGGCGGCCGAGCTCCTCCCGCCTGCCGCAGAAGCCGACTTTCGCTCCCTCCCGGGCGAAGGCGATGGCCGCCGCCCGTCCGATGCCCGAGGTCGCTCCCGTGACGAGGACGACCTTCCCCGCGAACCGACGCGCCGGCGCCGGATTGGGCGTCGGCGCGGGGGTCGGGGCGGGGGCGGTGGTCGTACCGTCGTCCGCCGGCGGAGGGACTGTGGTCCGATGCCACGCCGCGCCATGGCAGGTGTACTGCGGTTGTCCGCGGTCGTC
>NZ_UBIZ01000271.1:0-255 GCF_900465275.1 Parafrankia sp. Ea1.12
GCGGCGCCTGTACTGCTTCTTCGTCATCGAGGTCGGCTCCCGCACCGTCCACATCCTCGGAGTCACCGCCCACCCGGACGGACCGTGGACCACCCAACAAGCCCGGAACCTCCTCATGGACCTCGGCGACCGGGCGGCCGACTTCCAGTTCCTGGTCCGTGACCGGGCCGGACAGTTCACCGCCTCCTTCGACGCGGTCCTCGCCGACGCCGGCATCACCACCGTCACGATCCCACCCCGGACGCCCCGGGCGAC
>NZ_UBIZ01000588.1:0-6103 GCF_900465275.1 Parafrankia sp. Ea1.12
GAGCATGCCATGGACGGTCGGGATGAAAAACGCGGGGGAAACCACGCGGACAAAGGTACCGGACCTTGTGCCTAAAGCGAGATGCCACCGCGCCAGTCGCCTACCCTACGATCATGGTGTTCCGCGGAACCACCGAGCACCACGGAGCCACGGAGCCGCGGAGGAGCCGCGGAGCACTGTGGCACCCGGGCCGTCTTCAGCGAGGCGGACAGGCCCAGCTCGACCCGGCCCAGGCCAGTTCACGCCACATCGTCGGACACCGAGCCGGTGCCGGCCAGCACCCGCGGCGCGCGCTGTTCTCTGTGCCAGGCGATCACGACAGCCGGACCGCCAGTCCGTGACGTAACGCACCCAGAGGTCGACGACCGTGTCCGGGGTGAGCTCGCCGATCGCGGCCGGCAGTGCCTTCCCGGCCCGCTCCATTGATCTGAGGTAGACCGCCGTGGTGCGGATCGGCTCGGGAGGGTCAGCTCTGCCAGGCGGTCTCCGAAACGGGGGAGCGGCCGAGCAGGGGACGCCACCACGCCTCGTTGTCCCGGTACCACCCGATGGTGGCCTTCATCCCGTCCGCGAAGCTGATCCGCGGCTCCCAGCCGAGCGTCGTGCGCAGCTTGCCGGAGTCCAGCAGGTAGCGGCGGTCGTGGGAGGGACGGTCCGGCACGATCGTCTTCAGCGAGGCGGGCAGGCCCAGCTCGCCGAGGATGAGGTCGGCGATGGTCTCGATGTCGGCCTCGATGCCGGAGCCGACGTGATAGGTCTCACCGACAGCGCCGCGCTCGAGCACCGCCTCGATGGCCCGGCAGTGGTCCACCACGTGCAGCCATTCCCTCCGGTTCTTCGTGGAGGCGTAGAGCGGCAGCGACTGGCCCTGCAGCGCCCGCGTCACGAACAGCGGGATGACCTTCTCCGGGAACTGGAACGGACCGTAGTTGTTCGAGCAGTTGGTGATGGTCACCGGCAGGCCGTAGGTGTACCCGTAGGAGCGGACGGCGTGGTCCGAGCCGGCCTTGGCGGCGTTGTACGGGGTCCGGGGCAGGTAGGGGGAGTCCTCGGTGAAGGCGCCGGGGTCGTCGAGGTCCATGTCGCCGTAGACCTCGCAGGTGGAGATCTGGTGGAAGCGCGCGACCCCGACGGTCCGCGCCGCCTCCAGCAGGGTCTGCGTGCCCATGACGTTGGTGGAGAAGAACTCGCCGGGACGGATGATCGCCAGGCTGTTGTGGGACTCGGCGGCGAAGTTGACCACGACGTCCACACGGTGCTCGCGCAGCGTGGACTCGATGAGCTCACGGTCACGGATGTCGCCGTGGACGAACGTGATCCCGTCCTCGAGGTCGGCGAGGTTCTCCCGGCAGCCCGCGTAGGTCAGCGCGTCGAGCGCGACCATGCGGTCGCCGGGGTGCGTCCCCAGCCAGTACCTGACGAAGTTGGACCCGATGAAACCGGCGGCCCCGGTCACCAGCAGAGTGGTCATCGTTCGCCTTTCGGTGCGTCGTTCGGTGCGTCGTTCGGTGCGTCGTCGCATCGGTCGCGCCTACATACTTCCCCATGCCTGCGCGGACCGGGGGCAGGGGCGCGGTCACGACGACATTCGCAGGTAACACGGAGCACCTACGCTCCTCCGCGTGGCGGACCTTTTCGAGGGGTATCCGGTGGAGGTCGCGGCAGCGGCCGCCTGGGACGAGGTCTTCGACGCGGCGCATCGCCCCCGGGAGGTGTACACCGCCCTGCACGACGCGCTGCAGCCGCTGAGCAGCTCCGACCTCGCGGCCCGCAAGATCGCGCTCGACCGTGCCTTCCGGGACGCCGGCATCACCTTCAACCTGTTCGGCGAGGAGCGGCCGTTTCCGCTGGACCTGGTGCCCAGGCTGCTCTCCTGCGACGAGTGGGACGTCATCGAGCGGGGCGTGACCCAGCGGGTGCGCGCGCTCGAGGCGTTTCTCGACGACGTCTACGGGCGCGCCGACGTCCTCGCGGACGGCATCGTGCCCCGCCGGCTGGTGCTGTCCAGCTCGCACTTCCACCGTGCGGCGCACGGCATCGACCCGCCGAACGGCGTCCGCGCGCATGTCAGCGGCATCGACCTGGTGCGGGACGAGCGCGGCGACTTCCGGGTGCTCGAGGACAACGTCCGCGTCCCGTCCGGGGTCAGCTACGTCATCGAGAACCGGCGCGCGATGACCCGGGTGTTCCCGGAGCTGTTCTCCACCCACCGGGTGCGCCCGGTCGCCGACTACGCCACCCACCTGCTGCACGCGCTGCGCGCGGCAGCGCCACCGGAGGTCGCCGACCCGACCGTCGTGGTGCTCACCCCGGGCGTGTACAACTCCGCCTACTTCGAGCATGCCCTGCTGGCCCGCCAGATGGGTGTGGAGCTGGTCGAGGGCCGGGATCTCTCCGTCCGGAACAACCGGGTCACGATGCGCACCACCGAGGGTGACCAGCCGGTGCACGTTGTCTACCGCCGGGTCGACGACGACTGGCTCGACCCGCTGCACTTCCGTCCCGAGTCGATGGTCGGCTGCGCGGGGCTGCTCAACGCGGCCCGGGCCGGGAACGTGACGATCGCGAACGCGGTCGGCAACGGGGTCGCCGACGACAAGCTGATGTACACCTACGTCCCGGACCTCATCCGTTACTACCTCGGCGAGGAGCCGGCGCTCGGCAACGTCGACACCTTCCGGCTGGAGGACCCGGACCAGCGCGCCCATGTGCTGGACAACCTCGAGTCCCTGGTGGTCAAGCCGGTGGACGGCTCCGGCGGCAAGGGGATCGTGATCGGCCCGCAGGCGACCGAGGCCGAGCTGGTCGCGCTGCGCGCGCGGGTGCTCGCCGACCCGCGCGGGTGGATCGCACAGCGGGTGGTGAAGCTGTCGACCTCCCCGACTCTGGCCGATGACCGCCTCGGGCCGCGCCACGTCGACCTGCGGCCGTTCGCGGTGAACGACGGGAACCGGATCTGGGTGCTGCCCGGCGGGCTGACCCGGGTCGCGCTGCCCCGCGGCAGCCTGGTCGTGAACTCCAGCCAGGGCGGCGGTTCGAAGGACACCTGGGTACTCGCCCCCGAGCGGGTCGCGCCGGAGGAGGCCGCGCTCCTGCGCCGGCGGTCCGGCCTGACGCCGGCGGTCGCCGCCGGGCCCGACCTCGGCCCGCACTCGTCCGACGAGCAGCAGCAACAGCAGTCCGAGCAGCAGAACCAGCAGGGGGACGGGCTGTGTTGAGCCGCATCGCGGAGTCGCTGTTCTGGATCGGCCGCTACGCGGAGCGGGCCGAGTGCACTGCGCGCATCCTGGACGTCCACGTCCATCGGGTGCTCGAGGACCCGTGGCTGGACGAGACGTCGGCCGGGGCCGAGCTGCTCGCCGTGATGGGCGTCGCCGACCGGTCCGGCCCCGCCGACTCCCGGCACGTCACCGAGGTGCTCGCCTACGGGGCCGCGAACGCCTCCAGCATCCGCGGGTCGCTCTCCGCGGCGCGGGAGAACGCCCGCGGTGCCCGTGTCGTGGTCTCCAGTGACGTGTGGGAGTGCCTGAACGCGACCTGGAACGACCTGCCGCACACCGAGGAGCTCGCCCGCCGGATGGGCCCGCACGTGTACTTCCGTTACGTGCGGGAACGCACGGCGATGCTGGCCGGACTGGTCGACGCCACCCTCGCGCGCGACGACGGCTGGCGCTTCCTGGTGCTCGGGCGCAGCCTGGAGCGGGTCGACATGACCGCCCGGCTGCTGTCGTCGAGCATCAGCGACGACCCGAGCTCGCAGAGCTGGGTCAGCCTGCTGCGTTCGTGCGGCGCGCACGAGGCCTACCTGCGCACCTACCGGCGGGCGGTGGACGCGGCCCGGGTCGCGGAGTTCCTGCTGCTGGACCGGCTCTTCCCGCGGTCGATCTACTGGTCGCTGGCGCTCGCGGAGCAGATCCTCGCCGAGCTGGACACCAGCCGCGGCCTGGTCCGGGCGACCGTGGACGACGCCGCCCGGCGCACCGTCGGTCGGGCCCGCACCGAGCTGGAGTTCCGCAGCATCGACGAGCTCGTCGCCGAGATGCCCGACCTGCTGGCCGCCCTGCAACGGACCTGCTCGGCGGTCAGCGCGGCCGTCACCACCCGGTACTTCGCCCGGGACAGCCCGCGCACCTGGGCGAGCGAGGTGCCCGCCTGACGGCGGGCGGGGAACAACAACGGGCGACGGCTGCGCGCGGCGCCGCACACGAGGGAGACAGGCGACGATGAGCTGGCAGATCCGGATCGAGCACTCGACGGGCTACCGGTACGCCAGCCCGGTGATCTCCTCGTACAACGAGGCCCGGATCATCCCCCAGACCGGGGACCGGCAACTCACACTCGAGGCCACCGTCCGCACCGAGCCGTCCTCGTCCACCTACCGCTACTGGGACTACTGGGGGACCCAGGTCACCGCGTTCGACCTGCACACCCCGCACACCGAGCTGATCGTCACCGGGCGCTCGGTCGTGCAGACAGCGCCCGCGCCGGCGCGGCCCACGGACGTCCCCGGCTGGGACGGCCTCACCGATGACCACGTCTCGGACCGGTTCGTCGAGTTCGTCCGGCCCACCGTCTCGACGCCGGAGCACCCGGAGCTGCTGGCCGCCGCCCGCGAGCTCGCCGCCGCCAACACCCCCGCGGACTTCCTGCCCGCGGTCGGTGACTGGGTGCGGGAGAAGCTGCGCTACCAGCCTGGCACGACCGAGGTGCGCACCTCGGCCGTCGAGGCGTGGCAGCAGGGGGTGGGCGTGTGCCAGGATTTCGCCCACCTGGCGCTCGTCCTGATGCGGGCCGCCGGCATGCCGGCCCGCTACGTGTCGGGCTACCAGCACCCGTCGGCGGACGCCGCGGTGGGCGAGACCGTCAGCGGGCAGAGCCATGCCTGGGTCGAGGGCTGGCTGGGTGAGTGGTGGGGCTTCGACCCGACCAACGGCGTGCCCGCGGGCGAGCAGCACGTAGTGGTCGCCCGCGGGCGGGACTACAACGACGTCCCACCGATGTTCGGCGTGTACTCCGGTGGTGCCTCGACGTCCCTGGGCGTGACCGTCTCGGTGACCCGCCTGGGCTGAGCGCCCCTGGCGAGCCGGGCGGTCGGGAGGACCTGGGCGGTCAGGAGGACTTGATGGCCGAGACGTCCAGCTCGATCTTGACCTTGTCGCTGATGAGCACGCCGCCCGTCTCGAGAACGGCGTTGTACGTGAGGCCGAAGTCCTTGCGGCTGATGCTCGTGGTGCCGGTGAAGCCCGCCCGGACGTTGCCGAACGGGTCCTTGGAGCTGCCCTCGAAGGTGATCGCGAGCTCGACCGGCCGGGTCACCCCGCGGATCGTGAGGTCGCCGGCGAGGACGTAACTGTCCTCGTCCTTGCCGAGCTTCGCGCCGGTGCTGACGAAGGTGATGGTCGGGAACTGCGCGACGTCGAGCAGGTCGGGCGACTTCACGTGCCCGTCGCGGTCGGCGACGCCGGTGTCGAAGCTGGCGGTGTCGATGGTCACCGACGCGGTGGACGCCGTCGGGTTCGCGCCGTCGAGCTCCAGGGTGCCCTGCACGGAGGTGAACTGCCCGCGGACCGTCGTGACCATCGCGTGGCGTGCGGCGAAGCCGATCCGGGTGTGCGCGGGGTCGAGGGTCCAGGTGCCGGTGAGGTCGGCCAGGACGGGAGCGGGAGCGGTCATCGTGTTCTCCTCGGAGTGTGTGAGCTGAGACCGGGGCTGCTGGGTGGTGCCGTCGTGCACGTTACTTGCGTGCGCAACCAACGTGGACGGCGGGTCATTCCATCTCCCTGCGCCCCGCGTGCCTGTGGATGAGAACCGGTCGTCCACATCCGCTCCGCATCGGCTCGGACGAACCCTCCCAGCTCCTACCTTGCGTGCATGACTCGAAGCTCCTCGCATCTGTCCCGGGGTGATGACCGGGGTGACGACTGGCCGCTGGCCGGCCTGGACGGCGGCGACCCGGATGGCTGGGACCAGGACAGCTGGGACCAGGACGGCGGGGCCTGGGACGGCGGGGCCTGGGGCGACGACGGGGAACGGGACGCGGGTCGGGCGGACACTCGCGGCTCGCGGGTGCGGCGGGCCGTCGCCGCTCGCCTCCCGCCGACGC
>NZ_UBIZ01000274.1:0-6146 GCF_900465275.1 Parafrankia sp. Ea1.12
GCCCGAGGGGGAGGCCACCACGAATCACAGTTGATCGCGGTGTCCCGCGGAACACCCGAGCCCCCGCGGGCCGTGGTCACCACAAACCACAGTCGACCGCGAGGCTCCGCGGAACACCCGAACCGGACATGACACACCGCGCAGTAGATCAATCTTCGCGAAACTGGCTGTAAGCGTTTATCTGCCAGATCGACCGGAATGGTCTGCCGATCGTCGCCCCCCGTTCACCCCACTGTGGTGTGATCAGGGCCGTGACGCGGGACGAATACTCACCCGTGCCCGTGCCCGCGCCCATGCGGCCGGGCCGGCGGGCGGTGCTCCTCGGCGGGATCGGCGGCCTGGCCGCGGCGGTCGTCGGCGGCTGCGGCGGTGGTTCCGGGCCGGCGCCGTCCCCCGCGCCGACCCTGCGCGCGCCGACCCCCATCCCGGGGATCCGCGACGGGGTCTTCTCACTCGGCGTGGCCAGCGGCGACCCGCTGCCCGACGGGGTGATCCTCTGGACGCGGCTGGCGCCGGAACCGATGGCCGGTGGGGGCATGCCCAGGCGCGACGTCGAGGTCGACTGGCAGGTCGCCCGGGACGAGAAGTTCGCGGACGTCGTCCGTGCCGGCACCCAGCTCGCCACGACGTCCTTCGCCCATTCGGTCCATGTGGACGTCCGCGGCCTGGAGCCCGGGCGGGACTACTACTACCGGTTCCGGGCGGGCGACGTCCTCAGCCCGGTCGGGCGGACCCGTACCGCGGCCGCGCCGGGTTCGCCCGGCGGTGAGCTGTCCTTCGCGCTCGCGAGCTGCCAGGACTTCCAGAACGGCTACTGGCCCGCCTTCGACGCGATCGCCGGCGACCGCCCGGACCTCGTCCTGCACGTCGGGGACTACATCTACGAGTACGACCCCGACAGCAGGTACCCCGACCGCCGGCACACCACCCCCGAGAAGCCGGGGCTCGACCAGCTCCAGACCCTCGCCGACTACCGCAACCGCTACGCGCAGTACAAGTCCGACCCCGCGCTGCAGGCCGCTCACCACGTGGCCCCCTGGGTCGTCGCGTGGGACGACCACGAGGCCGAGAACAACTACGCCGGCCTGGTCGACGAGAGCGGCGACACCGGCCCCCGGCACCAGGACCCGCAGGTCTTCGCCCGGCAGCGGGCCGCGGCCTACCAGGCGTACTACGAGCACATGCCGATCCGCGCCGAGCTCGACCCGGGCTCGCCGGACCTGCGGATCTACCGTCGTCTCACCTTCGGCGACCTGCTGACGCTCAACGTGATGGACACCCGCCAGTACCGGACCCCGCAGCCCGGGTCACCGCCGGACGGGATCGGCGCCGTCCGGCTGGGCGACGACAACACCGCCGGGACCATGTCCGGCACCGCCCAGGAGGCCTGGCTCGTCGACGGCCTGCGCACCTCCCGGTCGCGCTGGAACGTCATCGCCCAGCAGACGATGGCCGCCCAGCTGCACGGCCAGCTGCCCGGTTCCGAGGTGCTCACCAACCTCGACCAGAACGACGGTTACGTGCCCTACCGGACGCGCCTGCTCTCGGCCGTGCGCGACACCCGGGTCGCCAACCCGGTGCTGCTCGCCGGGGACATCCACTGCGCCTGGGTGAACGACCTGCGGGTCGACTTCGACCGCCCGGAGACCCCGGTGATCGCGACCGAGTTCGTCTGTACGTCCATCAGCTCGGGCTTCTTCCTCGTCAGCGAGGATTTCGTCCGGGAGAACAACGCGCGGCTCAACCCGCACGTGCGCTATTTCCGCGGTGACCTCCGGGGCTACACCCGCGTCACCGTGACACCCGACGAGTGGCGCGCCGACATGCGGGTCGTCGAGACGATCGCGAAGCGGGACGCCCCCGCGTCGACCGACGCGACCTGGGTCGTCGAGGCCGGGAGGCCCGGCGCGCAGGAGGCCTGAGCCTGCACCGGCGACGAACAGCGGCTTTTGAAGGTCAGGCGCCAGGTCCGGCACCGGGGGTCCGGCACCGGGGTCCGGTACCGGACCTGGCGCCGGGGCGGCGCCAGCTGGCCGCCACGGATCAGCCGGGGCCGGCGGTGGGGTCGCGGACGGCTGGTGGCCGTAGGCTTTGCCGCGGCCGGCAGGGCGTCGGCGGGGAGGGAACGACGGATGACCGAGCCGGGCACGGCCAGCAGCAGCACCGCAGCGCGGGCCGAGGTGCCCGACGCGGCGGTGGACCGTTCGAGGCTCACCGTCGTGGTCAACCCGAAGGCTGGCGGCGGCCGGGCGGCGAAGGTCCTCGACGGCGTCCGCGCGGCGCTCGCCCGCTGGGCCGAGGACGTCTCCGTCGAGACGACGAAAAGCCTCGAGCACGCCGAGGAACTAGCCCGCTCGGCCGTCGCGGCGGGACGGGTGACCGTCGCGCTGGGTGGTGACGGCCTGGTCGGCAGGGTGGCGGGCGCCGTCGCCCGGTCGGGCGGCGTGCTCGCGGTGCTGCCCGGCGGCCGGGGCAACGACTTCGCGCGAGGACTGGGCATCCCGCGCGATCCGGCACTCGCCGCGACCGCGCTCGTCGCGGCCGTGGAGCGCAGGGTGGACCTGCCGGAGGCGAACGGGGTGCCGTTCGTCGGGATCGCCAGCCTCGGGTTCGACTCCGACGTCCAGGTGATCGCGAACCGGACGACCTGGCTGTCCGGCCAGAGCGTCTACACCTACGCGGCGTTGCGCGGGGTGGCGGCCTGGAAGCCGGCCCGGTTCACCGTGACCATCGACGGCGAGCCGCCACTGGAGCACGTCGGGTGGACGGTCGGCGCGGCGAACGGTCCGTACTACGGCGGCGGGATGAAGTTCGCCCCGGACGCCGACATCGCCGACGGCCGGTTGGAGATCGTCCTGGTCGCGCGCACCGGGCGGTTCACCTTCCTTCGGTTGTTCCCGCGTATCTTCTCCGGCCGGCACGTCGAGGTCCCCTACGTCCAGGTGCGGCGGGGCGAGCGGCTCGTCGTGGACGCGGACCGCCCGTTCCAGGTCTACGCGGACGGCGACCCGATCGCCGACCTCCCGGCCGAGATCGTCGTCCGGCCCGGGGCCCTGCGCCTGCTCACGCCGCCCCAGGCCTGACCTGCCCTGACCGTGCCCGCGGGCGGCCGGCGGGCGAGGGCTAGCGCAGTTCGGGGGTGGCGTGGTAGTCGGTGACGCCGGCGACCTCCGGGTAGTGCAGGTCGAAGGCGGGGCGCTCGGAGCGGATGCGCGGCAGCTGGTGGAAGTTGTGCCGGGGCGGCGGGGAGGACGTCGCCCACTCGAGGGAGTTCCCGTACCCCCACGGGTCGTCGACGACGGCGAGCCGGCCGCGGCGGTAGGAATTCCACACGTTGTACATGAACGGCAGTGTCGAGACCCCGAGCAGGAAGCTGCCGGCGGTCGATACCGTGTTCAACGTGGTGAATCCGTCGCCCGGCCCGTAGTCGGCGTACCGCCTGGGCATTCCCTGCATGCCCAGGTAGTGCTGCACCAGGAACGTCAGGTGGAAGCCCAGGAAGACGGTCCAGAAGTGGATCTTTCCGAGCCGGTCGTCCATCATCCGGCCGGTCAGCTTGGGGAACCAGAAGTACGTGCCGGCGAACGCCGCGAAGACGACCGTCCCGAACACCACGTAGTGGAAGTGGGCGACCACGAAGTAGCTGTCGCTGACGTGGAAGTCGATCGGCGGGCTCGCGAGCATCACCCCGGTCAGCCCACCGAGGAGGAACGTCACGAGGAACCCGAGGCAGAACATCATCGGGGTCTCGAAGCTCAGATTTCCCCGCCACATCGTCCCGATCCAGTTGAAGAACTTGATACCGGTCGGGACGGCGATCAGGAACGACATCACGGCGAAGAAGGGCAGCAGTACCGCGCCGGTGACGAACATGTGGTGTGCCCAGACCACGATCGACAGGGCGCCGATGGCGATGGTGGCGAACACCAGGCCCTTGTAGCCGAAGACCGGTTTCCGGGAGAAGACCGGGATGATTTCGCTGATGATGCCGAAGAACGGCAGGGCGATGATGTAGACCTCGGGATGCCCGAAGAACCAGAACAGGTGCTGCCAGAGGATGGCGCCGCCGTTCTCCGAGTCGAACACGTGGGCGCCGAAGCGCCGGTCGGCCTCCAGCGACAGCAGGGCCCCAGCCAGCACCGGGAACGCGACGATCACCAGCACGGACGTCACGAGGAACGTCCAGCAGAAGATCGGCAGGCGGAACATCGTCATACCGGGGCCGCGCAGGGTGAGTATCGTGGTGATCATGTTGACCGCGCCGAGGATCGTCCCGAGCCCGGAGACGACGAGGCCCAGGATCCACATGTCCGCCCCGACCGACGGGCTGAACGTCTTGTTGTTCAGTGGGGCGTAGGCGAACCAGCCGAAGTCCGCGGCGCCGTCCGGGGTGAGGAAGCCGGCGACGACCATCAGCCCGCCGAACAGGAAGAACCAGTACGAAAGGGCGTTGAGCCGGGGGAAAGCGACGTCCGGCGACCCGATCTGCAACGGTACGAGGAAGTTCGCGAAGGCGAACGCCAGCGGCGTCGCGAACATCAGCAGCATGAGCGTGCCGTGCAGGGTGAAAAGCTGGTTGTACTGCTCGTTCGAGAAGTACTGCAGACCCGGCCGTGCCAGCTCGGCACGCATCATCATGGCCAGGATCCCGGCGAGGACGAAGAACCCGAACGACGTCACCGTGTACAGGACGGCGATATCCTTGTGCGAGGTGGTGCGAAGATATCCCAGCATGTTCGTGCGTGGCCGGGAGTGTCCGGCTTCCGCGTGTTCGACGGCGTGGCCGGACGGCTCGCGCAGAATAGTCACTCCGGCTCCCGGTTCTGACCTGTCGAACGGGCGGGAGCCAGAATCGTAGCGCGATGAAAGGCGCCGCATGCTCGATTTCGAGGCCAGCACCGGCCGATGTCGCTTCCGCGCTCCGACTCCCCGACTCGCCGGCGTCGGACCCGGATTCCAGACGCCCTGCTGCCCGGCGCCCCGGCACGTCACGGGCAACGGCCTGCCGGGGCGTCGGCGCGAGGTCAGCGGATCGACAGGTGCGAGCCCGCCGCGCCGAACAGCAACTGGTCGACCAGCCGCGGATCGTCCCGCAGGTCCTCCATGACGAGGTGCTCGAGCAGCAGCAGCGCCGCGTCCGCCGGCCACAGCACGCACCACAGCCAGACGCCCAGCGCCTCCCCGACGAACGCCGCCCGATCGGGTGGTGCGGCAATGGGCCAGAGCGCCGTCGGGTGCCCCGCCGCCTCGATCTTGGCCTCGGGCACCTCGTCGAGGCGCTCCGGGTCCGGCACCACCAGCCCGGCCAGCCGGCTGCCCAGGCCCACCCGCGGTGTCTCGGCCACCAGCACCATCTCGGCCGGCCCGCCAACCGGCGACGGCCCGCTCGCGGCGAACGCGGTCGCGTGCGGGCCGGTCCGCTCGTCACCCGCCCAGCCCACGCCGCTCACAAACCAGTGGACCGGCATCGGGGACGGCAGCCAGACCGGCACCTGGCTGGTCCGCCCCAGGTTCCGCAGCACCTGCTCCCGCGAGGACCGCGCCTCGTGGAACGGTTCGACATCGCCGTGCGACTCACACCGCCACCTGTCACTCCACAGGTCCGGCGGCGCCAGGCCGCCGAGGCAGGCCGGGCACACCGGCGGGGTGGTCACCGCCCGCCGCCGGGCGACGTGGGGCCGGGCGACCCCCCGTCCCCGGGCGGCCCGTCCCCGGAGGACCTCTCCCTGAGCGACCCGTTCCCGACTGACTCGTTCCTGGGGGACCTGTTCCTGAGCGATCCGTTGCCGGGGATCTTCCTGGGGGATCTCCCGGGGGGCCCTTCCAGGGGTGACCCCTTCCCGGGCGATTCGGTCTCCTGGCGACCGATGGTGCGAGCTACGACATTGGGAGCCACAGTCATCCTCCGCCTCCACGTGCGGCTGGTGGACGATTGATGCCCAGCCAGCCCTGTTCTGATGCTTGGCCCACGGGACTTGTCCACCTCGGTGGCAGATGTCGGTCGACCCGCCCAGGCGATGGGCGGGGACGTCGCGCCAGGCCGTGACACAGCAGTCGCCGCCGGCATCCCGGCGACCGGCCGGCATCCGACGCCCGTCAGGCCACCTGCGGGGGGATGTCAGTGGGTCGGCGGCAGACTGTCGGGC
>NZ_UBIZ01000474.1:0-27068 GCF_900465275.1 Parafrankia sp. Ea1.12
CCGGCAACGCTCCGCATGGTTCGGCGCCTTTCCCCGGGAAGGCGTCCACCACGACTGCTGTTCGACCGCGAGATTCCAGACAAAACGCGCGTGCCCGCAGTGCTCTTCCATTCCGGCGACCTGTTCGAGTGCCGGGTCGAGCCGGTAGCGGGACATACTCTCATTCTACCGAAAGGATTCGCTCATGCGGTCCAGCAAGGGGCGCCGTTTCCTCCCCGGCCTGAAGGCCGGGGTATCCACGGCGAGATCCCGATGACCGACGCGCCCGACCTGACGAACCTCGTCGACCTCGCCGCCGCCCGGTTCGGCGGGTCCGTCGTCGCCGTCAATGACGAGTTCTTCGCGCTCGCCGAGCGCATGCTCCTGGCGGAGGCACCGATAGTCCGTCCGGGGGTGTTCACAGAGCGCGGCCAGTGGACCGACGGCTGGGAGACCCGCCGCCGCCGCGACCTGCCCGCGGCGGACTGGGCGATCGTCCGCCTCGGCGCCCCCGGCATCGTGCACGCGGTGACCGTGGACACGACCCATTTCACCGGCAACGCCCCGGAGTCGGTCGAGCTGCACGGCGCCACCCTTGCCGGCTACCCGTCCGCCGAGGAGGTCGCCGAGGACTCGGTCACCTGGATGCCCCTCGTCGCCCGCACGCCAGTCGCCGCGGACGCCGTCAACGTCCTGCCCGTGTCGGCGGAGGGCCGGCTCCGGATCAGTCACCTGCGGCTGACCATCCACCCGGACGGGGGAGTCGCCCGGCTGCGGGTGCACGGCGTCGTCGTGCCCGACCCGCGGCTGCTCGACCGGGTCACCTCCGACCTGGCCGCCGCCTACCTGGGCGGTGTCGTTGTCGCCGCCAGCGACATGCACTACGGCGACCGGCACAACCTGAACGCCTCCGGCGACGCCCGGGCGATGGGGGAGGGCTGGGAGACCCGCCGCCGCCGCGGGCCGGGGCACGACTGGGCGGTGGTGCGGCTGGCCACCGAGGGGACCGTGGTGCGGGCCGAGGTCGACACCCGCCACTTCCGCGGCAACGCGCCGCGCGCCGTCGCGCTGTGGGCGGCGAACGCACCCACGACCGGCGACGACGACCTGGCCACGGACGCCCTGTCGGCGATCACCGACTGGCGGCCGCTGCTGCCGCGCACCCGGGTCCAGCCGAACACCCGGCACCTGTTCGACCTGGAGGTGCCAGTCGAGGCCACGCACGTGCGGGTGGACGCGATCCCGGACGGCGGTCTCGCCCGGCTGCGGCTGGTCGGCGCGCCGACCGAGGCGGGACGCGAGTCGCTGGCCATGCGCTGGTTCGACTCCCTGACGCCCGCCGCGGCCCGTGAGGAGCTGCTGGCCTGCTGCGGTTCCGAGGACTGGGCGGACGCCGTCGCGGCCCTCCGGCCCTTCGGCACGCTCGCCACGCTGCTGCCCGCCGCCGAGCAGGAGTGGTGGAACCTGCCCGAAACCGCCTGGCTGGAGGCGTTCACCGCGCATCCCCGGATCGGGGAGCGCCCGGCACCCGCGCCGACGCCGCCGACGTCCTCGCGGGCCACCGTCGTCTCCCTCGATGCCCCCCGACGGGAGCAGGCCGCCCTGGACCAGGCGAGCGAGGATGTCCGCGCGGCCTTCGCCGAGGGGAACGCCGAGTACGAGGACCGCTTCGGGTTCATCTTTCTCGTTCGCGCGGCGGGGCGTGGCGCGCAGGAGATGCTGGAGCTGCTCCGGGAGAGGATGGCGAACGACCCCAGGACCGAGCTGCGGGTGGCGGCCGGCCAGCAGGCGGAGATCACCGCGCTGCGGCTGCGCCATCTGATCACCGGCGCCTGACACCTGGTTCCCGGGTCGTGGCGAAGCGACGAGTGGGTCGCCGGCGGGCACCCCGGCGGCGAGCCGGGGAGGGCGACGCGAGTGAGCTTGTCGACCCATGTGCTGGACACCGCCTCTGGGAAGCCAGCCGCCGGCGTGCCGGTGCGCCTTGAACGGGCCGCGGTCACCCTCGACGGCGCGACCAAGGGCTGGCGCCCAGTCGCCCAGGCGGTGACCGATGACGACGGGCGCGTCGGCGACCTGCCCGCGGACCGCACCGGCGCCTGGCGCCTCGTGTTCGACACCACGGGGCATTCGGCCTTCTACCCCGAGGTGGCGATCGTCTTCGTCATCCGGGAGCCGGCCGACCACCATCACGTGCCCCTTCTACTCGCGCCGTACGGCTACTCCACCTACCGCGGCAGCTGACCCGCCCGGCCTGACCCGCCCGGTCCGGCAGGTCAGGCCGGGACCTGCGGAGGTCGGCCTCCGAGGCGGGCGACCGTCTCCTCGTCCAGACCGGCGGCCCGCAGCCGCGCGTCTTCGACCAGGCGGGCGTCCACCGCGCGCAGGACGTGCCCGGCGAGGGCACGCGCGGTCGCCGGCTCGTCGGCGACCGATCCCGACGTGCGGGCGGCTGCGTAGTCCGCCAGCCGCCGCAGGGCGTCGGGCAGTCCGGTGAGCAGGCAGCCCGCCACCGCCGCGTGCCGGCTGACGAGCTGGCCGGGATGCAGATCCCACCCCTGGTAAAGACCTCTCGACCAAGCCCGGCGGACCAGCCCGGCATGCCGGCGCCACGCGGAGCGCACGTCGGAGGCCCGGCCCACCGGCAGCACGTTGGACGAGCCGTCGGCCACGCGGATCCCGGTGCCCGCGGCGGCCAACTGCATCAGCGCCGTGGCGAGCTCGACCCCCGGATGATCGCTGGCCTGGTACTCGGCGGCGATCCCGAGTGCCGCGGAATAGTCGTAGGTGCCCACGTGTAGCCCGGTCAGACGTCCCGGCGCGGCACCGACCAGCGCCGGCAGGCTCAGGACCGCGGCGGGCGTCTCGACCTGGATCTCCAGCGCGACCGGCGGGATGCCGAGCTGCCGTTCCAGCTCGGCGAGGACCTCGCTGAACACGATCACCTGTTCGGGCGCGCTCACCTTCGGCAGGGTCACGACGAGGCCGGGTGGCGGGCCGTCCTCACCACCATCACCGGCGAGGGTGGTGAGGAACAGATCGAGGCTGCGCAGCCCCCGGGCCCGCACGGCGGCGTCCAGCGACTTCGGGCGCAGCCCGTAGGAGGCTGGCAGCGCGCCGGCCGCCGCCGCGGTGCGCAGGGCCTGCGCCGCCTGCACGGCGTCGGCGTCCTCGACCTCGTCCGGGCGGGTCCCGTACCCGTCCTCGAGATCGACCCGCAGATCCTGGATCGGCTCGACGGTCAGCGCCTGCACGACGTGCGCGTACACGGCGGCGGCGATCGCCGGGTCGGAGTCACCCGCGGTCGCCGCGGCCAGGGCATCCGGATCCGGAGCATGGTGGCGCAGCGCCTCCCGGGCGGCTTCGCCCCACTCGAGAACGACGTCCGGGTGCAGCCGGTCGGCGGGCAGATAACAGGTGTGGACGGGCTGGCGGGTGCCCGGATCGCCGGGGAAGCGGGCGGTCAGATCGGCGTCGAGCGGGGCGAGGTCCGCGGTGAGCGCGGCAATGGCGTCGTCGGACAGCGTCGGCACGACTTCAGTGTCAGGCCAGCGACGGGGTGTCGTCCCCATCACGCGTGTCAGAGATGCCGAGCCGAGTCGTCCGCCGATTGCAGGCGGCCCGGCCCACCTGCTCTGGCTTGCAACTGCGTCGTGCCCAGTGGCTCCCGCCGCCAGCGCCGCCGCCGGCGCGTTTGGCACCGATCGGGGGATTCGGCGCACTGCACCGACGGCGGCTGTCTGTGTGGCGGCTCCGTGAACGGCCGATGGATCCCGGCCGGCCGACGGACCGCCGTGCAAGCGGTCATCATGCGTCTGAGCTGCAGCTTTCCGTTCAGGAGCGTACTGCGGAGGGGCCAGGTACCACCAACCGGCCCGGACACAGTCGACTGGTGCGAGTCGACGCTCCCCGACGATCGTGTCGAATCCGTCCGAGAACGTCGGTGGGGCGCTCTCGACGCGCAGCCCCCTCACCTCGCCGGCCCGATCGCCGTCTGTCAGCGCGCCGGAGCGACCGCGGAACGCGTGGGCGACGACGCCCTCCAGGCCGCCCGGACGAAGCGCGCCGAGGGCGTCCAGGTTCGTCAGGCTCGCCGTACACGGAGACCATGCTGAATGAGTCATGGTCCGGTTGCCCGCAATGGACTCCGTGCCGTCGCGGAACGGGGAGACCTCGGGATCGTCGGTCACCGTGGCCCGCGCCTTGAATCCGACGATCACGGTCCGGCCACCACGAGGAGCCTCGAGCAGTTGATCACTGGGGCGCCCCTGTGGATGGCGTGGTCGGCGCGGCCGGGCCCCCACCTGTGCCTCCTGAGGCCCTCGCGGCGTTCGTGCTCGGGGGCACGCTCACGATCACGAGTCGAATGGGTGTGGGCCCGACTGCCCCCGGGACCCGCCACCGCGATCCGGTCGTAGACGCAGATCACATTGGCGGGACCGTTCTGGCTGCTAGCAGGGCCTACGACTCGGCTGCCGATCAACGCGGCTACGTGCATCATGATTCCTGGTTCTCTCTCATGAGCCTCTGGTGCACGTGGTGACAGTGGGCTTAGCTCAATATCGATATCAGTGCCATCTTTTGTTGAGTCATTCGCGTCCCAACCTTGACGGTGTGAGACTGATTCGCTAACGGTTTATGTCTATTTGGTGCACTCGTTGATAAGTGGTTAACGGTGTCGTGGTCGTGCGTCGACGCTCGGCTGCCGATGCTCGTGCGGCTGCAATCTCTTGTGTGTATCGATGGGACCGATCGTGGAAGAGGTGAGTCGGCTGTTCCGTGTCGCGGTCACTTTACCTCTTCTCGTGCTTGATGTGTCGAGGAGTGTGAGTGCCTGGGTGAATGTGAACTTAGTGTGGTCTCGTCTGGTTCGCGCTTGTCGGGGTGGCGCACACACCTTTATGATCGAACGTGTGTTCGATTCGATTGTGGGATGGGTGTCTGCGCCATGAATACCGCGCGGAGTGTGAAGGTTGACGACAGCGGTTCCGGCCCGGTCGACTCCTCGGAGCAGGAGGGGGTGTTCGAGGGGCGGGTGCGTGTGCTGCTGGGTCAGATCGGTGCGGCGGTCCGGTCGATAGCGGCGAGCCACGCGGACCTGCTGGCGCTGTTGGCGCAGTTCGCGGACCTACGGCCCCCGGCGGCCGGTCGGGAGGTTCTGTTTGACGAGTTCGCTCCGGAGGATGTCGCGGCGGTGCTGGGGCTGTCCCCGCAGGCCGCGGCGAGCCAGATGCTGTTCGCGTGCACGGTGGCGCGCCGGCTACCCCACGCGGTGGAGGCGTTGAAGGCCGGGGTGCTGGATCTGCAGCGGCTGCGCTCGTTGGAGAACGCGGTCCGCCCGCTCAACGACCCGCTCGTCGCGCAGGTCGAAGCACGCGTGCTGGCCGGCGGCGCCCGACCCACCCGCGGAGCGTTCACCGACGCGTGCCGCCGTGCCGTACACCGGCTGGACCCGGCCGGCGCGGCCGAACGCGCGCGGGCGCGGAAAAAGGAACGGCGGGTGTGGGTGTCACCGGGCGAGGACGGGACGAGTTGCCTGTCCGCGGTGCTGCCCGCCGACGAGGCGACCGCCTGCTACCAGCGGGTCGATCAGATCACCCAGGGGATCGCCGCGCACCGGACGGCCGAGGACACCCGCAGCCGTGACCAGATCCGCGCGGACGTCCTCGTCGACCTCCTGTGCGGGCGGACCGAACACGCGGTGCCACTGCCGTGCGAGGTGCAGGTCGTGGTCCCGGTGACGGTCCTGCTGGGCCTGGCGGAGGATCCCGGGGAGATCCCCGGCTACGGGCCGATCCCCGCGGCGGTGGCCCGGGAGATGGCCGCACGGCCTGGATCGACATGGCGGCGAATCCTCACCGACCCTCAGGGCACGCTCGTCGAGATCGCCGACCGGCGCTTCCCCACCGCGGCCCAGGCCCGGCACGTCCGCGCGCGGAACCGCAACTGTGTCTTTCCGGGTTGCGCACGTACGTCGCAACGCGCGGACATCGACCACACGGTGGCGCATGCGACCGGCGGGCCGACGCTCACCCGGAATCTCGGGCCGACGTGCCGCAAGCATCACCGTATGAAGCACTCCGGCCGTTGGCGGTTGACACAGTCGGAGAAGGGAACGTTTGTCTGGACGGGTCCGTTTGGGGCGACACTCGTCACTCACCCACATTCATACATCGAACCGCAACACAACTCCGGTACAACGGGAGAGGGTGGCGATGAACCGTCAGGCATGACCGTCTCGGGGTGGAAAATACCCCACGCCACACAGCCACCATTCTGACCCCCGCCACACCCAGTTCCGGAACCGGAACCGGACTATGAGGTTCCACGGTCAGGTGCGGAGCACCCGGGTTGATCTCAACGGGCGGAGATTTCGGTGTTGGGGCGTCGAACTGCCTTCTATGGGCCAGAATGCTCAATGTGATTTTGCCGCCCCGACGCTGTCGCCGCCGGTATTGATGGGAACGGTCGGATCGATGCCCGCATCGTCGAACGCCGCTTGGATGCCGCCGGCGATCCGGCGGTGCCGGACGAGCATCTCGTCGAGATCAGGATGAACCGGCACTCCGTTCTCCACCACCAGCCTGCCGGCCACGATCGTGTGCCGGGCCGCTGTGGGCCCACAACGCAGCCAGGCGTCGATCGGATCGGAGAGTGCTCCCGCGTACGCGACCCCGTCCAACGGCCAGACGACGAGGTCGCCGACAGACCCGACGGAGAGCTCACCGATCTCACCGGTCCTGCCGAGACAGCCTGCGCCGCCCCGGGTGGCGATCTCCAGTGCGTCCCGGGCGGACATCGCCGCGGCGCCGTGTCGCAGCCGGCCCAACAGCATGGCGGTACGAGCCTCCAACCACAGCGAGGCGGAGTCGGCGGATGACGACCCGTCGCAGCCCAGGCCGACCGGGGCGCCGGCCGAGCGGAGCTCGGCCACGGGCGCGAGGCCGCCGCCGAGAATCATGTTGCTGCTCGGGCAGTGGGCCACCCCTGTGCCCCACCTGCCGAGCTGCTCGACCTCCTCGTCATTGGGGCAGATGCAGTGCGCGACCCACGCCCGGTCGCCGCCCCAGCCAACCTCCGCGAACTGGTCGATCGGACGCCGTCCGAACACCGCCAGGCAGTAGTCGTCCTCCTCAGGGTCCTCGGCGAGATGCGTGTGTAGCCGGACGTCCAAGGACTCGGCCAGTTCCGCGGTGGCCCGCATGAGTTCCGGACTGACGGAGAACGGCGAACAGGGGGCCAGGGCGATCCGCACCATCGCGCCGTGGGACGGGTCGTGATGCTGGGCCACAAGCCGGGCGGAGTCGGCGAGGATCTCATCCGCGTCCTGGACGACAGAGTCAGGAGGGAGCCCGCCGTCCTTGACCGAAAGCGACATCGAGCCGCGGGTCGGGTGGAACCGCATGCCGAGGGTCCGGGCTGCCGCGATCTCGGCGGAGATGAGATCGCCGCCACCGCGCGGGTGCACGTAGAGGTGGTCTGTTGATGTCGTGCAGCCGCCGAGTGCCAGTTCGGTCAGGCCCACGTAGGCCGAGGTGTGGACGGCCTCTTCGTCCAGCCGTGACCAGAGTGGATAGAGCGTGGTCAGCCAGGTGAAAAGGGTGCCGCCGAGTGCCGGAGCGAAGGAACGGGTGAGGTTCTGGTAGATGTGATGATGTGTGTTCACCAGGCCCGGCGTTATGAGACAGCCGTCGGCACGCAGGGTCCGGGTCGCGGTCGGGGGTGTCTCCGCCGGGCCGCCGAGGGAGCTGACGAGGCCGTCGGTGATTGCTACCCAGCCGCCTGGGATCTCTCGGCGGTCGGCATCGACCGTGGCGACAAGCTCCGCGCCGATCACCAGGAGATCGACAGGAAGATGATCCGGGCGTTGCCCCGCCGTTGCGTCGCCAGCCGCGGCCGTGCCGCTTGGCCTGGCTGGGCCGCCTGGGCTGCTGGTCACGGAGCCGGATGCGGTCATAGGCGCTGATTCTGCTGTTCCGGCGTTACACACGGATGACATGTGGGGCGGGTGGCGTGTTGGACGGGTCCGGCGTGCTTGAGGAGCGCGAGCGGCGGATCGTGGCGATCGACGACCCTGCCGATCCCCGGGTTGAGGACTATGTGGCGCTGACCGACGTGGCGCTGCGCCGGCGGCGTGAACCCGCGGAGGGGTTGTTCATCGCGGAGGGCGAGAGGGTGATCGACCGCGCGCTACGGGCGGGATACCGGCCGCGCTCGGTTCTGGTCTCGCCGGCGCGGCTGGGGGGAGTTCCGGAGCGTTTCTGGTCCACGCCGACGCACGGCGGGCACGGCGGGCACGGCGAGTGCGGCGGGCATCGCGAATCTGCCGGGGATGACGAGCACAACGGTCGCGAGCGGCCGGACCACCATGAGGCGCCGGTCTATGTTGCGGGGCCAGCCGTGCTTGCGCAGATCACCGGCTTTGAGGTGCACCGGGGTGCGCTGGCGTCGATGTGCCGTCGTCCGCTGCTCAACCCCGTGGAACTGCTCCGCGTCGCGAGGCGCGTGCTGGTCTGTGAGGACCTGGTCAGCCACACCAATCTCGGCGCGATCTTCCGGTCGGCGGCCGGGCTCGGCATGGACGCGGTCATGCTGAGCCCGCGGTGCGCGGATCCGCTCTACCGGCGCTCCGTGCGGGTGTCGATGGGCGAGGTCTTCGCGGTTCCCTACGCCCGGCTTGATCCGTGGCCGGGAGCGTTGTCCCTGCTCGGTGAGGCTGGGTTCGAGGTGCTCGCGCTGACGCCCGCGTCCGACGCTGACGAACTGGCGGTCGCAACGGCCGGTCCCGGTGATCGCGTCGCTCTGTTACTGGGGACGGAAGGCCAGGGCCTGACCAGCGAGGTCCTGGCCACGGCGACCCGGCGGGTTCGGATTCCGATGGCCCACGGCGTGGATTCGCTGAACGTGGCGGCGACGGCGGCAATCGCCTGTTATGTGTTGGGCGTCCGCCCGTGACGACCGCTCAGGCCGACGACGCCAGCCAGCTTCCCACCGGCCCGGGAAGATTCCTGACGGCCCAGAAGACGGCGATCAACGCAGGCAACAGCGGCAACAGGCGGGGCGGGAGGCTGGGAACCCGACGGCGCCATCCCGCGCATCGTGCCATCGCGATCAGCCAGCCGAGGGCGAGACCGGGCGCGGCGAGGACGAAGAACAGGTTGTGGTCGGCGGCGGCGGTCGGATGGCCGTGCAGGAGCTGGTGCAGTCCGCGTAGAGTCCCGCAGCCTGGGCAGTCCCAGGTTGTGAGGGCCCGGAAGGGGCAGCTCGGATAGTGCCCCGGCTCGGCCGGGTCGACCAGGTAGACGCGGACGCACACGCCGACCGCCAACGCGCCCACGGCGCTGAACCCCGCCAGCCGCGCCCGAGGTGACCGGTTCAGGTGCGGCGCTAACGGCCTTCCGGATCGGTACCGACGGCCGACCGTGAGGGCCGGTTCGGATCGAGCCGGTTCGGATCGAGCCGGGTTGGATGGGGCCTGCGCGGCGGGCCTTGGTGCGGACGGTGCTGGTGCGGACGGCGCCGGTGTGGAGGGCGCTGACGCGGAGCGCCTCGCTCTGATGGAGCGTGGCGCGCGGGTTCCCACCAGCCGAGCGTAGACGAGGGCACACTTCTCCGGCGCACCGTCCGCCGGCCGTTGCGGCGGCCCCGTTGACGTCCGCGGAGGATGCTGGAGGCAGGCGGCGTCGGGAGTGGTCGGGAGTGGCAGCGGCAGCCGGGTGCGGCGGCGGAGCGGAGTGATGTGCATGGCACAGGCCGGCGATCGGGACGTGGCACGCGGGCGGGGGAGCGCCGGTCCGGTGCCGCCGTACGCGGCGCGGGCCGAGGGAGCGGACGATCCCGGCGCGGACGCCCCGGGATACTCCGGCCTGGCGACCTTCGCCGGTCTGCCCTGGATGCCGGGAATCGACGATCTTCGGGCGCGCCGGCCCGATGTCGCTGTGGTCGGGGCTCCGTTCGACATCGCGACCACGCACCGGCCGGGCGCGCGTTTCGGCCCGCGGGCGCTGCGCGCTCAGGCGTACAACCCTGGCACATATCATCTTGATCTTGGTATAGAGATCTTCGACTGGCTGGACGTCGTTGACGCGGGGGACGCGCACTGCCCGCACGGGCTGACCGAGGTCTCACATCGCAACATCCGGGCGAAGGTCGGCGACGTCGCGCGGCTCGGCGTCATCCCAGTGATCATCGGGGGGGACCACTCGATCACCTGGCCGGCGGCGAGCGGGGTCGCCGAGGCGGTGGGCTGGGGTGAGGTCGGCCTGCTGCACTTCGACGCCCACGCCGACACGGCCGACATCATCGACGGGAACCTGGCCTCGCACGGGACGCCCATGCGGCGGCTCATCGAGTCGGGGGCGGTGCGCGGGCGCAACTTCGTCCAGGTGGGGCTGCGCGGGTACTGGCCTCCGCCGGACGTGTTCGCGTGGATGCGCGAGCAGGGTATGCGCTGGCACCTGATGCACGAGATCTGGGAGCGGGGGAGCCGCGAGGTGGTCGCCGAGGCGATCGCGCAGGCGGTGGACGGCTGCCGCGCGCTCTACCTGTCGGTCGACATCGACGTCCTCGACCCGGGGTTCGCGCCTGGGACGGGCACCCCCGAGCCGGGCGGCATGAACCCGGCCGACCTGCTGCGGGCCGTGCGGCAGATCGCGCTGGACACGCCGATCGTCGCCGCGGACATCGTCGAGGTCTCGCCTCCGTACGACCACGCGGAGACGACGGTGAACAGCGCGCACCGGGTCGCGATGGAGATTTTCGCGGCGTTGGCGCATCGCCGCCGTAGCGCGGCCGGTGGGACGGCGGACCTTCCCGCGGGGCTCCCGGAGATGAAAGCTGGGTCTTGAACTCAGGCGGCTGTCGGTTCCTGGTGGAGTTCACCGGCCGTGCCTACCTGGAGGATCCGTCCGCCGCGCATCACGGCCAGGCGGTCGGACAGCGCCAGGGCCTCCTCCCGGTCGACGGTGGCGTGCAGCACGGTCACCCCGACCTGTCGTTGCAACGCCTTGAGCTCGTCGCGCAGGGCGCGGCGCAGCCGTTCGTCCTGGGAGCCGAGGGGGTCGTCCAGCAGCAGCACCCTGGGGCGCAGCACCAGCGCCCGGGCCAGCACGACCCGTTGCTGCTGCTCGGCGGAGAGCTGGGGCGGGCGGCGGCGGGCGTACTCCGACATCTGGACGACGGCGAGGGCGGAGCGGACCCGCGCCGAGGTCCCGGCCCGGCCCGGCATGGTGACGCCCCGCGCGTGCCGCAGGCCGAAGGCGACGTTCGCGGCGACGTCCAGGAAGGGGAACAGGGCGTAGCCGCCGAAGACCGCGTTGACGGGGCGGCGGTGGGCCGGCATGTCGGCGAGGTCCTCGCCGTCAAGACGAACATGCCCGGACGACGGTTCGTCGAGTCCCGAGATCAGCCGGAGGGCCGTGGTCTTGCCGCATCCGGACGGACCGAGAAGGCAGAAGTACTCGCCCGCCCGGACCGTCAGATCGACGCCGTCAACGGCAGCCACGTCCCCGAACCGTCGGCTCAGCCCGACCATTTCGATCTGTCCGCCCCGACGACCACTGTCCGCCATGCTCACCCCCAGATCTCCCGGCCCGCCGTGGTGCGTACCGGGCGGGAACGACAGTCTCACCCCGGCGCGGGATGCGACCGGCCGCCCCGTAATCCACGGGATGTCGAGCGCCTGCGGATGGAGTGCTGTTGGGCGGCAGGTGATTGATCGGGGGTGGCGCGGCGCGGGAACGTCCTCCGGGTAACGAGCTTGGGAACATCCGGGCGGTATCGGCGTGTGAACGGACGTCCGGAACGTCGATGCGGTAACGCCCGGGCTCAGGAACGGGGATCGAGGTGGAGCGCGTCCTCTTCCGCGGTGCGTCGCCACGCCTCGTGGTCGGTCGGCGTGTGCGCGCGATGGGCGCCGTCGGTGCTCTCCACGACCTGATCGAGCCCCGAGTCGTCGAACTCGGAATCGCCGGATGGTCCATCGGGGTAGATATCGGGACCGTCTGCCGAGCCGGAGCCGTTCCTTTCGGCCTCGGCGTAGGGATCCGGGTCCGGGATCTCGGCGGCGAGCTGCCGGTCGAAGGACGAGGCGCGTTCTTCCCGCGGGGTGATCGGATTGCTGATCAGCCTACTCGGCCGGTCCGGTGGATCCCAGCTGTCGTCGAGGGGATCGAGTCCGGCGTCTGTGGATCCGAGGTCGTCGCTGTCGGTGATCTCGGCTCGTTCCAGCGGGCTGTTGCCGTCCATGGGATCGCGGACGTCCCGGTCGGGCTGTTCGGGGTCCGAGGCGGGCCATGTCATCGCTGCCTCCTGTTCCGGCGTGAACGGCCGAGTTGTTCCGTGAACGGCTGCTCCATGAACGGCGGAGCGTGGGTGGCCGGTCGCCACCCGCGCAGTCTCTGACCATGGCCCTTCCCGGGAGCGAGTGGGCTAACCGGGTCATCCGACGAGTAGCCCGGCCGGTCGCCCACCCCCGCTGACGGAAGCCGCGGCAATACCGTATAGCGTCCCCAAATGTGGCTACTGTTGCTGAGCGGATTCTCGGGCAGCTCGCGCGCATTCCCGACGGTCTGGACGACGGCAGTCTGGCCGCGGCGATCAGCGCCAATCGCGCAACGGTGAACCAGGTGTGCCGCCGGCTCGCTGCGCAGGGCCGGTTGGACCGATCGCCGGGTCCTGGCGGGCTGATCGTCAATCGTCTCGTGGACGTCCCCGAGAATGCCGCGACACACGAGCGAACCGGCCCGCCCACACCCGCGCCGGCCGCGGTCGCCGCCGCCGATCCGCCTGCCGAGCCCGAACCGGTCGCCGAGCCCGAACCGGTCGCCGAGCCCGAGCCGGTCATGGACGTCGCGGCACCGGCAGCCGTGACCGAGATGCCAGGCCCGGTGGCGGCCGTGGCGGAGCCCGACGTCGAGGTGCCGTCGACGGAGCCGCCTGTGGCCGAAGCTCCGCTGGCCGTGTCGCCGCTGGCCGTGCCGCCGGTGACCGAAGCCGTGGTGCCGACGGCATCCGCGGAATTGGCGGAGCCAGTGGTCCCCGCGGAGCCGGCGCCGGCCGAAGCCTCAGCGGTCGACGCGGACGGGGCGGCCTTGAACGAGGCGGCCTCGGATGAAGCCGACGCTGTCGAGGTCCACGCTGCGCAGGTTGAGGCTGTTGAGGTCGAGGCAGCCGCTGAAGAAGTCGGTGCTGTCGAGGCTCACGCCGCCGCCGCCGCCGCCGCCGAGGTCGAGGTCGCCGAGGTCGAGGTCGCCGAGGTCGCGGTCGATGCTGCCGCCGAGGTGGAGGTCACAGGTCCGGCTGAAGTGGTCGCGGCGGTGGTGACCATACCGGTGATGATCGACGAGGTCGCGCCGGTTGTCGAGGTCACCGAGCCGGTGGTTGCCCGTCCCGTCGAACTCGGAGCGCACGCGACCGGTCTCACCGCGGCCGACGGCGCGCCCGTCGCGAACGACGCGCCCGTCACAGGCCTGAACGGTGCCACCGACGTGATCGCGGCGGGCGCCGTGGCACGGGACGAGGATCCCGTCGCGGCGCTGGGCAAGGCGATGGCGGCGCTGGACGAGGCGGTCGCGGCGATCACCAGCGTGGCGGCAGCCGCGGTGCCGTCGCCACGCGTGGCCCAGACGGAGCCCGAGATCCTCGCTTTCGCCACCCCGTCCACCGGAGACGCGCAGGCTTCATCGCCGCGGACTGATCGTTCGCGGCCTGACATGGCGGCGGGTCCTGGCCTTGCCGCCGGGGACGCGCCCGTGGACGACCGGTCCGCGCATGCCGTCCAGGAACCCGCCGCGGCCGATCCCGCGGAGGGGGAGAACCCGTCGTCCGGAGCGGATCCGGTGGCACAGGCCGGCCCGACCGCGCCCGCGGTTCGGCGAACGTGGTGGCGCCGGCTGTTCGTGCGCGGCACCGGATGACAAGCAGTTTGCTGCCGGTGGCGACATGTTCGCTGTCGGTAGCCTGACGCGCGGGGTCCGTGCGGAGCTCGTTGTGCGCGAGCGTCATCCACCAATCATGAGGAGTGCATGTTCATGCGAGCGAGATCGCTCGTCGCTGCCGTCGTGCTGTCGTCGTTGGCTCTTGTTGCCTGCGGTAGCCGCGCGAGTGATTCCGGTTCGTCCGACAACGCGCCGACCGGTGGCACGTCGACCAACACCGCATCCGACACCGGGGTGTCGCCGACCGAGATCAAGGTGGGTGTCATCGCGGGGCTGAGTAGCGGCCTCGGCCCTGACACGTTCTCCGCCTCGCTCTACGGCGCGACCGCCTACTTCGAGGCGCTCAACGCGCGCGGCGGGATCAACGGTCGCAAGATCGACGTGGTCGACTGCGACGACAAGGGCTCCGGCGACGGCAACGTCGCCTGCGTGCGCCAGCTGATCGACGACGACGAGGTGTTCGCGCTCGCCGGGGTGACGGCCTTCGACTACGCCGGCGCCCAGTACGTGAACTCGAAGGGTGTGCCGGACATCGGCGGCCAGCCGGTGTCCGCGGCGTACGACCAGTACCCGCACCTGTACTCGATCTACGGCAGCTACTACCCGCGGGACGGCCGCCGGCCGGGCTTCGACGGGACGCTGTACGCGGGCACCGAGAACTACCGCTGGTTCAAGGAGAAGCTCGGCGCCCGGGTGGCCGGTGTCGTCTACTACAACGTCGCCCCGTCACAGCGCTACGCGACCTCGATCGCCGACGGCCTGCGCGCCGAGGGCTACGAGGTCATCGAGGAGCAGATCAACCTCGGCGCGCCGAACTGGGACGCCGCCGTGCAGGACATGAAGCGGCGCGGCGCCCAGGTCGTCTTCGACGCGATGGACGACGGTGGCAACAGCCAGCTCTGCCAGGCGATGCAGCGCCAGGACCTGACCGTGCAGGCGAAGGTGACCACCGCGCAGGGCATGGCGGGCAACATCGCGCAGATCTACGCGAACTCGCCGCAGTGCCGGAACACCATCTTCGCGACCAGCACGTCGGCGACCTTCTCCGACGAGTCGATCCCCGCGGTCAAGGCGTTCCGGGACGCGGTGGCGGCGCACGTGCCGGCGGACCGCGTCGCGAAGATGAACCAGTGGATGCTCGAGGGCTACGCCTCGGCGCAGTGGCTGGGCGACGCGATGGAGTCCTGCGGGGCGGATCTGACCCGTGCGTGCGTCGAGAAGTTCATGAACCGCTCCGAGCCCTACGACGGTGACGGGCTGCTCATCCCGCGCGGCTTCAGCAAGCTGGCCCAGGCGCCGGCGGAGTCGAAGAACTGCGTGAACGTCGCCCGCTGGCAGGATTCGGCGAACGGCGGCAAGGGCGGTTGGGTCACCCAGAGCGGTGCCTTGAACAGCACCTGCTTCACGGTGCGCAACCTGCCGTACCCGGCGGCCTGACGCCGGCCGGGGCCGTCCGGAAGCACTCCGGACGGCCCCGGACCCGCACCCGGAGAGCCGGCAGGGTCGGCAGGGTCGGCAGGGTCAGAAGAGGATCAGGCGCCGGCGGCGAGCAGCTCGCTCGCGCCGAGTTCCGCCGGTGTGCCGGCGAAGGTGACCTCACCACGGTGCAGCACGTACACCATGTCGGCGAGGGCGAGCGCCTCCTCGGTGTACTGGTCGGCCAGGATCACGGTCGTGCCGGCGTCGGCGACCGTGCCCAGCCAGGCGAACAGCTCGCTGGCGACCTTCGGGGACAGGCCGAGCGACAGCTCGTCCACCATGAGCACGGACGGGCGCGCCAGCAGGGCGCGGGCCAGCGCCAGCATCCGGCGCTCACCGCCCGACATCGATCCGGCCCGCTGGCCCAGCCGCTCCCGGAGCCGGGGGAAGGCATCCAGAGCGGGCGAGATGTCCGGGTTCCCGCTCGCCTCGGCGATGATCTGCAGGTTGTCGCGGACGGACAGCGTCGCGAACACGGCGCGCTCGTCCGGGACCAGCATCAGCCCGCGCCGCGCCCGGTTCACCGTGGTCATCTTCGTGATCTGCTCGTCGCGCCAGGAGAGCGCGCCGCTGCGCAGGGGGATGAGCCCGGCGATGACCCGCAGGGTCGTGCTCTTGCCCGCGCCGTTCGCGCCGAGCAGCGCCGTCACCGCGCCAGAGGGAATCGCCATGGTGATGCCGTGCAGCACCTCGATGGTCCGGTACCCGGCCCGTGCGTTCTCCAGCCTCAGCTCGACGGCCGGCAGCTCACCGTCAGCCGGCAGCTCACCCGCGTCGGCCTGCTGTCCGATGCCGGCGGACGGGCCGGACTGCGGGCCGCGCTGCGAGGGCGGGCCGGCGGGCTCGAACCGGCCGACGCCGCCGAGCTGCCCGTGTTGCCCGTACCGGTCGGGGTCGCTGTGGGAGGTCACCGGTTCTCCAGGAGGGCGCGGTAGTGGTGCGGCGGGCGGATCATCGCCCGGCCGAAGACATGGCCTGGGAGCCGGCCGCCGGCGAACCGGCCGCGGCGACGCCCGGCCCGAGGGAGGTCGTCGCCTGCGAGGTCAGCGGCCCCTGCGCCAGGTACACCGAGCGGACGGTCGGGTCGTCGCGGACCGTCTCCGGTGCGCCCTCGGCGACCACGCGGCCGCCGACCATCGCGTAGACCCGGTCGACGACGCGGAACACCAGGTCCACGTCGTGGTCGACGAGCAGGATCGCCACGCCGTCGTCGGCGATCCGGCGGACCAGCACCGACAGCTTCTCGGTCTCGGCGGCGTCGAGCCCGCTCGCCGGCTCGTCCAGCAGCAGCACGTCGGGACGGGCGCACAGCGCGCGGGCGAACTCGACGAGCCGCAGCGCGCCAGTGGGCAGCGTTCCGGCGACGGTCCCGCGGATGTCCTCGAGCCCGAGTGAGCCCAGGACCTCCTCGACGACCCCGAGCGCGTTCCCCCGGCCGCGTGAGCCCATCCCGAGCAGGCCGCCCGCGTAGTCGCGGCGCCGGTTCTCCGCGGCGACGAGCAGGTTGTCGGCGACGGTGAGGCTCGGGAACAGCGAGGGCACCTGGAAGGTCTGTACCAGGCCGCGCCGGGAGCGGGCGTCCGGGCGCATCTTGGTGATGTCGCGCCGGCCGAGGTGCACGCGGCCCTCGTCGGGCTGCTCGACGCCGGTGAGCAGGCTGAACAGGGTGGACTTGCCGGCGCCGTTCGGGCCGATGAGGCCGGTGACCTGGCCGCTGGGCACGTCCATGTCGACATGCTCGACGGCCGTCAGCCCGCCGTAGCGGCGGACCAGGCCACGGGCCCGCAGATCGTCGCGGCTCATGACGCGCCTCTCTCGACCGGGTATCCGGGCAGGTGCGGTCGGTGCCCGACCAGCTCCCGGCCGTCTGTGGAGTCGTCCGCCGCCGTGCGGGCGCTCGGCAGCGCGTCCAGGCTCAGCCCGGTGCGGGCGGCGTGTGCGGCGACCGCGCTCAGCAGCGCCGCGCCGAAGGCGGTCGGTGCCGGTGCTCCCGGCGGCAGCACGATCCGCAGCTCGCCGAGAGCCGCTCCGCCGCCGGCGCCCGGGACACCGGGCACGTGGCCCGCGGCGCCGCCCGCGGCGAGACGGGCGCTGGCATGGCGGGTGGGCTGCGGCGCGGGGACGAACTCGTCGGCCAGCGTGCGGGCGACCAGCGCGAAGCCGGCCCGGACCGCGGACGCGAGGCCGCCGGGCATCCAGCCCAGCGCCAGGGCGAGGATGCCGACCGCGAGGATCGACGAGCCGGCCGGGGCCAGCACGTCGATGGTGACGATGAACGCCGCCGCGATGATCGCCCCGGCGGCGCTGTCGGCACCGAAGACGATCACGGCGGTGAACCACAGCAGGCTCTGCAGCGGCGCGAAGTCGTCCGCCGCGAACGAGGAGGAGCTGAAGGTCAACAGCCCGCCGCCGAGGCCGGCCACGACCGAGGAGACGGTGAACGCGAGCAGTTTGAGGTTGCGGACGTCCACCCCGACCGCCGCGGCGCCCTCGGTGTGGTCGCGGACGGCGAGCAGGGCCCGGCCGAGCCGGCCGTGGTGCAGGTTGCGCACAACCAGCAGGCCGACGGCCAGGCAGACCAGCTCGAAGATGTAGAAGGCCTCGTCGGTCAGTTCGGAGCCGAAGAACGTCAGCGGGTCGACGTACAGTCCGGTCGCGAAGGTCGGCTGCTCGAAGACGAAGCGGCTCACGACCGCGCCGACCGCGAAGGTCGTCAGCGCGAGGGTCAGCCCGCGCCGACGGATCGCCGGCCATCCGGTGATCAGCCCGATCGGCGCGACCAGCAGCGCGCCCAGGAACATCGCCCACATGCCGGGGATCGCCGGGATGCCGAACAGATCGCCGTTGGCGAGCTTGAGGGTGAGCAGGGCGCCCAGGCCCGCGTAGCCGGCGACGCCGAGGGAGAGCTGGCCGCTGTAGCCGGTGAGGATCACCAGCGAGAGGAAGATCAGGGCCAGGGCGGGCACCATGAACGCCGAGCGCAGGTCGGCCGGGGCGAAGGTCAGCGGGGCCAGTAGCAGCGCGGCACCGCCGAGCTTGCCGAGGATGTCGCGCCGGGCCTCGTGCCGGCTGACCGGGCCGGCGGGGGGAGCGCCCCGGCTGGAGAAGCTCCCGGTCGAGCCGGAGTCGCCGTTGCCCAGCTCGCGCAGCTTGGGTACCACGAGCAGCAGCACCAGCAGCGCGAAGATGAACAGGTTGGACTGCAGAACGATGAGGATCTGGCCGGCGTCACCCTCGAGGGTGAACTGCTTGAGCTCGCTCTGCAGGACGGCGATGCCCAGCGCGGTCAGCACCGCCACCGGCATGCTCGACAGCCGGGCGGCCACGACGACGGCGAACGTCTCCAGGACGAGCAGGGTCAGCCCGTACGGGTTGAGCTGGAACCGGGGCGCCAGCAGGATGCCGGTGAGGCCGGCCATCGTGGTGCCCAGCGCCCACCCGGCCGCGGCGACCCGGTCGGCGGGCACGCCGGAGAGCTCGGCGAGCTGGCGGTCGTCGACGACGGCCCGGATCTGGCGGCCGAACTTCGTCTTCGCCGCGATGAGCCCGAGCACGATGCAGAACGCGACGACCATGGCCAGCTCGGCCAGGGCGTCGACGCCGATGCGGGTGTCACCGAAGATCGTGACCGACTCGTTCGGGAAGATGCTCGGCGCGTCGCTGCGGGAGCCCAGGCCCCAGATGCCGGCCGTCATGCCGAGCGTGAGGACCAGGACGCCGAGGCTTGCGACCAGCGACTCGGCGGCGGAGGCGCGTCGACGGGCGAGCGGGCGGAACACGAGCCGTTCGAGTAGAAGCCCGATGCCGGGGGAGAGGATGCCGAGGGCGATCACCGCGGCCAGCCAGATCGGCAGGTCCCACTCGACGACCATCTCGCGGAACACGTACGCGACCAGGGTCGCGATTCCGCCCTGCGCGAGGTTGAGAACGCCGTTGGTGCGGTAGGTGACCAGCAGCCCGATGCCGGAGAGGGCTGCGATGGCCCCGATGGAGATGCCGGCGAGAGCAAGATCGATACTGGTCATCCGGTCACCCCGGGAAGGGTGTCGACGGTGCCCATGGTTTCAGTGCCCATGGTGTCGCCCCGGGCCCGCTCAGTACCGCTGGCCGGGCGCGGCGGTGCTGATCTCGGTGGCGCCGGTGTGGTTCGACATGGCGGGCTGACCGGGGTGGCCGCCTGCGCCGGTGTGCTCCCCGTTCGCCGCGCCGCTGGCGGCGGCCGCGATGATCAGCGTGTGCAGGTCGTCGACCTGGCCGGCGAGCCGGTTCTGCGCGGCCTGCGTCGCGTCGACCCGGTCGGCGATCAGCAGGGCGCTGCCCACAAGGACGAGCGCAAGCCCGCCGAAACCGCCGGACACGACGTACGGCAGCTGGTAGGCCACGTCGGTCTCCTTGGAGACCCCCAGGTAGCACCCCAGTAGCAGGACTCCGCCCGCCGCCGCGACCACCCACCCCCGCAGCGCTCGCACGACATCGACGACGAGGCGCGACGTAGGTCGCGCTCCGGCGGCGGCTGCGGTCTGCTCGTCCACTTCGTCTCCCCCAAGGAGCGTGTCGGCTGTGCCCGTCGCCATGACGCGCCGCGGGGCACGTCCAGCGTGCCTCGCTGTGAATCCCCGACGACAGCCGCCAGATTAGTGCGCGGAGCTCACCAGGTGGAGTGTCAGGTTGGGCGAGGGCAGTTCCCGGCCAGGTGTTGGCGGGCACGCGGCATCCACGCGGATACCACCCTGGGAGGATATGTCCCGCTTCAATCCGCCTTATCGAGGCCTACCCACCAGACATCTGTCGGCAACCGGTCACCGTCCGTCCGGTGTTTTTTTCCGGGCGGACGGCGACCCATGCGTGACCGTTGGTGGAGATGGCCCGAAAGTGCCGGCCGGGGACCGGGCCGGTGTGAGCCCGGTGAGCCTCAGCCCTCGGCGAGACCGGCCTCGGCGAGACCGCTGTCGGCGGGCTCGCTGGGCTGGCGCGGGAGCGGCGGCGCGAACACCGGGGTGGCCGCCGCCGAGCACGGCCCCCCGGCGAGCACGTCGCCACCGGTCAGGTCGTCGTCGAGCAGGCCGCCGCCGAGGGCGCCACCGCCTATCGGGCCGTCGAGCGGCTCGCAGCGGTCCGCCCACACCCGGCGCCGGCCGGTGGTCGACCTGTCCTCGACCTGAAGCGGCGTGGGCACGCCGTTCAGCATCGCCTGCAGGTGCGCCCATTCGTGCGCCAGGTCCCAGGTCGCGAACGACCCGAGGTGCTCACCCTCGTAGTCGTAGACATGGAAGGGACGGCTCACCTGCTCCCCTCTCCGGCCGGGGACGGCCCGTAGCCCGGACCGTCCTCTCCCGCTCGCGGTCACGTAACTCCCTGCGCTGCGGCCGGTGCCTGGACCGGCATCGGCCGGGCTTCGGCCGCAGTCATCGTGTCACGCCGGCCCGGAGCCGATCGGGCATACCGGCGAAAGCCCCGCCGAAATCGCTGACGGTCCGACGGACACCGCCGTCACGAGACGATCGGGACGTCGCCGCGCCGCGCCGCGACCGGCTCGGGCACCGCCGTCGAGCGCCAGGCATCCGCGACGATCTTCTCGATGGTCGAGGACGGAGAGGTCCAGCCCAGGTCGGCCCGGATCCGGCGGCTGTCGGCGATGAGCGCTCTGGGTTCGGGCACCGGGGGCAGGGTCACCCGCGGCACGTCCCGGCCCGTCACGCTCTCCACCGTCCGCAGCACGTCGGTGACGCTCACGCCGAGGCCGCTGCCGACGTTGTAGACGGTGCAGCGGCCCGGCACGGTCGCCCGCAGCGCGGTCAGGTACGCCCGCGCCATGTCGACGACGTGGACGTACTCGCGGATCGACGCGCCGTCACCGTTCACCCGGAAGGCGTCGCGCCGGCCCGTTGCGACGCCGAGCGCGGCCGGGATGATCCGGCTGCTGTCCCGGTCGGCGTGCGAGCCGACCGCCCCCGCGACGTTGAACGAGCGCAGCACGACGGCGCCCAGCCGCCCGGTGGCGGCCTGGTAGGCCACCGCCTGCTCCGCGGCGAGTTTCGAGGCGCCGTAGGGATTCGTCGGCGCGGGTGCGCGTGTCTCCGGGATCGGTGAGGTACCCGTGTCCCCGTAGACGGCGCAGCTCGAGCCGAAGACGAACCGCGGGGCCACCCCGGTGGCCCGGGTGCCCGCGTCGAGGGCCGCCAGCAGGTTGGTCGTGCCCGTGACGTTCGCCGCGAAGTACCGCAGCGGCGTCTCGCGGGACTCCCGCACCCTGGTCAGAGCGGCGAGGTGGCACACCCCGTCGAACCCGCGGCTGACGCCCGCCGCGGCGAGCTGGCGTGGTTCGAGCAGGTCGGCCTGGACCACCTCGATCACCCTCGACAGCCTTGTCCGGGCCGTCGCGTCCCGGACGAGCGCGGTCACCTGGTGGCCGGCGGCCGAGAGCAGGTCGGCGGTGACGCCGCCGACGAACCCGGACGCGCCGGTGACGAGGATGCGCACAGCGGCCTGATCAGACCGATGCCCGCATGCGCAACCCGGGCAGGAGGGTCTCCCGGTGGCGCCAGGCGAGCTCCAGGCAGGCGGCGGCGGAGGGAGCGAGCGGCTCGGTGTCGACGAGCCGGCGCAGGGAGGCCTGGGTGAACGGGATCCCCTCGTGCGCCTGCCGGCCCGGCCCCGTCGAGACGACCGACCCCTCGGCGTTCGTCCGGACCATGTCGGCGAACAGCGTGTCGAACGTGTCGGCCTCCACGACCAGGACGGTGAGGATCTCGCCGAACAGGGTGAGCGCGTCGAGGCCCATGCCGAAGCAGAAGACCCGCAGCGTGCCCGCGCGGCGCGCCTGCTCGAAGGAGCGGAACGGCTCGTCGGTGTCGTAGTCGATCGGCCGGGACGAGCTGCCGTCGTGCTCGGCGTTACCCAGCAGTTCCTCGCTGAGCTCGCGCATGACGTTGCGCCACAGGTCGAAGTCGGCCTCGTGGTGGAACGGGGTGATCCCGGACGGCTGGAACACCCCCGCGGGCAGCACGTGGTACACCCCGCCCGCCGTCGCCACCGAGCCGGCGCTGCGCCGGTGCAGGACGAAGCTGGCGCTGCCCCGGTCGAGCCGGATCGTCAGGGTGTTGATGGAGGGCAGCGCGACCCGCCCGGCGAGGTCGAACGGATCGCCGATGCGGCGCCGGAACGGCAGCGCGGGCCAGGCGAGCTCGCCGCCCATCATCGCCGCCGCGGTCTCGTGCGCCACGGTCTCGCAGACGTCGACGGCGTCGAAGTAGGTGGTGTGGCCGAAGGTGAGGGTAGGGGGGGCACCCTCGGCCTCGGCGACGTCCAGCAGCCGGAAGCTGAGCCGGTTCTCGAACAGGGTCGGCCGGTCGAGGTCGCGCATCGCCCGGGTGTAGCGCTGGTAACGCGACTGCGCGCCGCCGTCGCCGACCAGCGGGCGGGTGGCGTCGGCCTCCGGCTCGGCGCCGGTGATCGCCGGCTCGCCCGCCGACTGCTCCCAGCGCAGGCCGATGTCGTTGATGTCCACCGGGGTGTCCCACACCCAGCCGGGACGGGCCAGCAGCCCGTTGCCGAGACGGTAGGCCTCCGGGTAGAGCCGGGCCGCGGCGCGGGCCAGGCTGATCCGGTGGTGGTTCAGGTGGTCCCGGGTCAGCCGCCAGGCGCGCTGGCTGCCGGCGACCTTCTCGACCGCGGAGCCGCGCGGTGGCTCACGACGCCGGTCGGCCAGACCGCCCGGGGCGAGTCCGACGTCCTCGGGTGACAGACCGAGGTTGCGTGCGATGTGGCGCAGCGTGGAGATGTCGTGGATCGCCCGCCGCCCGCTCTCGACCTTCGACACATAGGACTGGTCGAAGCCGAGGAGATCGGCGAGTTGCTGCTGGGTCAGGCCATGGGCCTGCCGGTACGCCCGTAGCAGCGATCCAATTCCAACGCTTGTTGGAGTTGGTCGCGGGGGGGTCCACAGCCAGGTTTGTCCAGTCACCCGCTGTCCTCTCGTCCGGCGTCGGAGTAACGCGAAGTGAGCATAACGAGTCGGGCATCTAGGAGCGCACACACATAAATCGAACTGTGTCTATTAGCCGAGTTTTATAGCTGACCGCGACGCCGTATGTACTTGCTGTCAATGGCTCGGGGACATGGCGAACTCGTAGCGCGACGTTCCGCCGTCTCGGCGGGCGTCCGCCGGGAAATCTCGGGGGAGCACATCTTGGCCACCGGGGGCACTTCTTGCCGCCCCCGAAGCGCTCGTCAGCGATCACCGGTTCGGGATCCCGTCCGCCAGATCAAGGAAGACGACCACGACGATCAACGCAAAGACCCAGCGCAGCAGGCCCATTCGCCCCCACACGTCGCGGAGCAGGCCGCGCCCCGCGCGCCCGCCGATCACCAGAAGCGCAAGCAGCGCGCCGCCGACGACAACGAGGAAAACCCCGGCATAGCTACGATCCACGCCCAGGACGATCTCATGGTCGAGGGGTTCTCGGGACAGTAACGGGGTGGGTACTCGCGATGTCGCGCGTAACGGGCGGATTCCGTGTCCTGGCGTCGATCACGGAGCCCCTGCTCGGGCGTTCTTGATTACGCTGAGTAAGTAGGAGGCGTGATGTGAATCACATAGCCTCTTAGGTGTTCGGGGCCGCTCTCAGGCATACCCACCTGCCCACCGGGGTACACAAGACCCCGCACTCGGCAGCCCGGGTCAGCCGCTCGACGGCGTAGGGGTGCTCGCCCGGCCGGCCGCACCGCCATCGGCCCGGCCACGCACCCGAGGACTACCCGACCCCCTGTCGGCGGACCACCCCGCCGGGCCTGATGGACTACCCCGCGGCCACCCAGAGGGCTACCCCACCCTCGTCCCTAGGCCCCGCGCACGTTCCTGCCCGTCACGTGCCGCCACCCGCCCCCGCGACCGCCGCCACCCGGGCCGTGGCCGGCCACCCGCCGCGGCCCGCGGGTTCGTCCGATGTGGTGCACCGGAAGCCTGTCGTCCCTACCCTGTTCCGGATGTCCACGGCGCTTCTGACCGATCACTACGAGTTGACCATGCTGCGGGCGGCTCTGCGCTCCGGCGCGGCCGAACGCAGAGCGGTCTTCGAGGTCTTCACCCGGTCCCTGCCCGCCGGCCGTCGCTTCGGAGTCATGGCCGGCACCGGGCGCCTGCTCGCCGCGCTCGCCGACTTCCGGTTCGGCCCGGCCGAGATCGACCACCTGTCCGCGACCGGCGTCGTGGATCCCGACACGGCCGACTGGCTGGCCTCCTACCAGTTCCGTGGCGACGTCGACGGGTTCGCCGAGGGCGAGCCCTTCCTGCCCGACACCCCCGTCCTCGTGGTGGAGGGCACGTTCGCCGAGTGCGTCCTGCTGGAGACCCTCGTCCTGTCGGTGCTCAACCACGACAGCGCCATCGCCGCCGCCGGCAGCCGCATGGTCGCCGCCGCCGGCGACCGGCCGTGCATAGAGATGGGTGGCCGGCGCACCCACGAGCAGGCCGCGGTCGCCGCCGCGCGGGCCGCCTGCCTCGTCGGCTTCACCGCGACGTCCAACCTGGAGGCGGCGCGCCGCTACGGCGTGCCCAGCGCAGGCACGAGCGCGCACGCCTTCACCCTCGCGCACCACGACGAGGCGGCGGCGTTCGCGGCCCAGGTCGCGGCACTCGGCGCCGGCACGACCCTGCTGGTGGACACCTACGACATCCCGACCGGGATCGCCAACGCCGTGGCCGCGGCGGGCAGCGAGCTCGGGGCGATCCGCATCGACAGCGGGGACCTCGCCGGCGGCGCCCGGGCGGCCCGCACCCAGCTCGACCAGCTCGGCGCCGAGTCCACCCGGATCATCGTCACCGGCGACCTCGACGAGCACTCGATCGCCCGCCTGGCCTCGGCCCCCGTCGACGGCTACGGCGTGGGCACCAGCCTGGTGACCGGGTCGGGCGCACCCACCGCCGGCTTCGTCTACAAACTCGTCGAGGTCGACGGTGAGCCGGTCGTCAAGACTTCTGTGGGCAAGCGCAGCCGCGGCGGGCGCAAGGACGTCCTGCGCCGCCTGGGCCCGGACGGACTGGCCGTCGCCGACCTGGTCATCCCCAGAGCACCCCTCGACCGCTCCGCCGCCGGTGCGTCCGCTGCCCGCGTACCTGGCGGAGAGGCGCTGGACGGGGCTGTGGGTCGCCGGGACCGTCATCTCCTCGTCCCCCTGATGCGTGGCGGCCAGCTCGTCGCGGACACGCTCGTCGGCGCGGCCGGAGTCGCCCGGGCCCGGGAGCACCACCGGCTCGCCCTGGAGTCCCTACCGGCCGGCGCGCGCGAGGTCTCCTTCGGACGTCCGTGCCTGCCGGTCGTGGTCGCAGCGGCGGAGCCGCGGACCTCCTTCTGACCGGTGAAGCCGCGGGCACCGCGGACAGGGGCGCGCCGGCACGCCTGTCGGGGAGAGGGGTGCCGGCGCGGGTGCCGGGGCGGACGGCCAGACTTGACCGGTGGCCTCCGTCTCGTCGGCGAACGTGACGTCCGGCGCGACTGGCGGCGACCAGGCCCGGATACCGGCCGTCGCCGTCAGCGTCGACGTCGTCCTGCTGACCCTGCGCGCCGGACGGCTGTGCGTCCTTGTCATCCAGCGCGACAGTGAGCCGTTCCGCGGTTGCTGGGCGCTGCCCGGCGGCTTCGTCGGCCCGGACGAGGACCTCGACTCCTCCGCGCTGCGCCAGCTCGCCGAGGAGACCGGGGTGACCACCGCCGGCCACCTCGAGCAGCTGCGCACCTACGGCTGCCCGACCCGGGACCCGCGGACCCGGGTCGTCAGCGTCGCCTACCTGGCCCTGCTGCCGAACCTCCCGCAGCCCACCGCGAGCGGGGACGGACCGCAGGCCCGCTGGTGGCCGGTCGGGGACCTGGGCTCCCCGGACGGTCCTACCCTGGCCTTCGACCATCCGCAGATCGTCTCGGACGGAGTCGAGCGGGCGCGCGGCAAACTCGAGTACACGTCGCTGGCGGCCGCCTTCTGCGAGGAGCCGTTCACCCTGGCCGACCTGCGCCGGGTGTACGAGGCTGCCTGGGGCGTGGTCCTGGACCCGCCCAACTTCCGGCGCAAGGTGCTCTCCACCCCGGGCTTCGTCGTCGCGGTCGGCCAGCGGGCCTCCCCACGCGGCGGCGGCCGCCCAGCCGAGCTCTACCGCCTCGGCTCCGCGACCGCCCTACACCCCCCGCTACTCCGCCGCTCGGTCTAGACGCCCACCAACAGCCGATCCAGTCGGTTCCGGCGCCTTCGGGGTCGCCGGAGCTCCCTGTCCTGGCGTGCATGAGGGGCCGGGCTTGCGGGCCGGGTGTTTCCCCGGGACCTGGCATCAGGAGGTTCGCGACCCGGGCTCATCGCCGGGGTCTCGCATCGCCGGGGTGTTCGCGGGCCGGGTGCTCCGCCCTGTTTGCTCTCCGTCTCCGCGCGTTTGTTCCGGTCTCAGGGTGAGTCCGTCGCTCCGAGTGGTTCATGCTCCGACTGAGGTGGTCGCTCCGCACGGTCCGCGAACCGTCCGCGCTGTTTGCTTCGCGACGGGGATCGCGACCCGCCGTGCCCGGACTCCAGCCCTCCGAACTGTTCCCTCAGAGCGGCGCCTGCCGGGCGATGCCGCGCTGGGCGCCCGGGCCACGGGGACCGGCCGCGCCGCGCTGGGGGTGGGGTGGGTGCGCGGCGACTGTCGGTATC
>NZ_UBIZ01000456.1:0-1220 GCF_900465275.1 Parafrankia sp. Ea1.12
CCCACCCGGTACGACAGCCGGGCCGTCACCCTGCCCACCAGCCGGAAACACCATCAACAAGCCGGAAAGGGAAAGATCACCGATCTTTGATCACGCCAACCGTCGTTACTGACGGATGTAGGTCTGAAGACAAGCCCCCGGCGCAGGGGATGACCCGCCAGAGGCACGTTCGTAACGTGACCACCGACCCCCGTCCTCGTGCACCCGGCGCCGCGGTTTACCCGGCCCTTCCCGGGGCAATGCGTGAAGCAGGGGTGCCGTTAGGCCATACCCCGGGTTGCGGACCGCTTTGGCCTGTGGTGCCCCGCCCGGCTGCCGGCCCCGCTTCCCGACCCGGGACCAGCGGCCCAGAGACGTTGCCCCCGGCGCCGTCGGCGTCCCGCGGCGCCAGGGGTGGCCCTCCGTCCGGGGCGGAACTGGCGATCATCCGCACACCCGGGCGGGACCACCGACCCGCCGGCCGCCGCCGGCGGGCCGTGGCCGTTCCGGGGCCCCTGTGGGGTGCCAGAAGTCGGCCTGGGCCTGTGACCTGGGGCGATGCGCCGGTACGGGGCCGGCGGCATGATGGTCGGCTGTGTCTGTGCGCCTGCTCTGTCTGATCTTCGTTCGGGTGTGTGGCTGGCTGGTTCTCTTCGGCCGTTCGTCGGCGTCAAAGGACATCGAGTTGCTCGTGCTGCGGCATGAGGTCGCGGTGCTGCGCCGCACCCAGCCCAAGCCCCGGTGGGACTGGGCGGACCGGGCGGTCCTCGCCGCTCTGATCAGGCTCCTGCCCAGAGCGCTGGGAGCGCACCGGCTGGTCGCGCCCGGCACCGTTCTGCGGTGGCACCGCCGCCTGGTCACACGGAAGTGGACCCACCCGCAGCGGACGGGACGGCCACCGATCAGCCAGGAGATCGCCACGCTGATCGAGCGGCTCGCGACCGAGAACCCGACGTGGGGCTACCAGCGAATCCAGGGCGAGCTCCTCAAACTCGGCCACCGGGTGAGCGCATCCACGATCCGCCGGGTCCTGAAGACCCTCAGGTTGCCACCGGCTCCGAAACGGCAGACCGACACGACATGGCGACAGTTCCTGCGCACGCAGGCAGCGACCATGCTGGCCGTGGACTTTTTCCACGTGGACTGCGCGGTGACGCTGCGGCGGCTGTACTGCTTCTTCGTCATAAAGGTCGGCTCCCGCACCGTCCACGTCCTCGGGGTCACCGCCCACCCCGACGGAC
>NZ_UBIZ01000275.1:0-14246 GCF_900465275.1 Parafrankia sp. Ea1.12
GGGGCGGCTGGAAACGGAGCATGCCATGGACGGTCGGGATGAAAAACGCGGGGGAAACCACGCGGACAAAGGTACCGGACCTTGTGCCTAAAGCGAGATGCCACCGCGCCAGTCGCCTACCCTACGACTCAGTTCGTAGTGTCCGCGGCGGATGTTGCGAACGAGGGTTATCTGCGCCGCAGTAGGGCCATGCAGAGTGTCAGACCTGGACCGAACGCCATCCCGATCGCTGTGCCGCCGATGTCGAGTCCATCGCGCAGTTGTTCGACGACGAGCAGCACGGTCGCCGACGAACAGTTACCTCGGGAGTTGAGGATCTGGCGGGTCGCGGCGGTCTGTGCCCTGTCCAGACCCAGTCGCTCCTCTACGACGTCGACGATGCGTAGCCCGCCGGGGTGCACGGCCCATCCCTGGACGTCGGCCCGCTTGAGTTCGAAGGGGTCGAGCAGTGCCGCGGTCGCCTCTTCGACGTGGTTCGCCAGGACGGCGGGGACCTTGGCGGACAGCCCCATCCGGAACCCATGGTCGGTGACGTGCCAGGTCATCAGTTCTTCGCTGGCTGGAGCGGTCACGGCCGTGGTGTCGATTACGTCGAGACCACGCTCAGCGTCGGGCTGGAGCACGATCGCCGCGGCGGCGTCGCCGAACAGGGCGTGCGCGACCACCTGTTCCAGGTCTCGTTCGGGAGTATCCGGCTGGATGTGCAGGGAGGTGAGTTCCACGCAGAGTACGAGGGCGGGTTGCCGGCGGGCCCGGACGAAGTCAGCGGCGGTTCCCATCCCCGGGATCGCCGCGTAGCAGCCCATGTGCCCGATCAGCAGCCGCCGTACCTGCGCTGACATACCGAGCTCACGGGCGAGCTGGATGTCCAGACCCGGTGTGCTGTAACCGGTGCACGACACGACGACGAACAGCCCGACGTCGGCGGCGTTCAGTCCGGCGTCCGTCAGGGCGGCTCTGACGGCCTGTAGTCCAAGGGGGTGCGCGTCCTCGACGTATCGCAGCATCCTGGTGGCTGTCGACCAGCCGCTGATGTCCTCGCGCCGCGGATCCACCACCCCGTGCCGGGTCCGGACTCCGCAGCCCATGAAGATCCGGCGAGCCATCCGGTCGCCTCGGTACCGTCGGTCGAAGACCTCGTCCCACAGGCTCTGCTGGTCGAAAACCCCAGGAAACGCTGTCCCGATCCCGGTGATCACGGCTGTCGTGCCCGGCTCTGCCCCGGCGCTCCTCGCGGGATCCCTGCTCGTGTCGGGAGTCTGCGCCCCCCTCACCACCGGGCCACGTTTGCGTCCGCGTCCGGGTCGCCTCCCAGCGCCGCGAGGCCCAACCAGTCCGCGCACACGTCCGTGGTCGCGGGTTGGAGAGATCCGCACCGAGCGTCCCGGTACAGCCGTTCCAGTGGGTGGCCGCGGCGGGTGACCGTAGTCCCGCACGCCTCGATGACGGAGGCCGCCACATCCTGCGCGGTCTGCCCAGCGAGCAGTTTCGCTCGCCATACCCACCGGTTCGTCGCCGCTGATCCGGGATCGGCCTCCACCCGCCGGGCGCACTCGTCGATCACGACGTCGAGCGCTGCGAGGGCGACGTCCGCGTGACCGAAGCGGGCCCGCACGGCGGGAAGGCCGACCAGGCCCTTCGGTATCCCCGCTGCCGTTCGGCCTCGCGCGTGTTCGATTCCCGCGTTGAAGGTGGCTCGGCCGACCCCGGCGTAGACGGCGGCGTAGGAGGCCACCAACCACTGCGGCATGATCTGCGCGATCAGCAGGCTCAGCCCCTCCAGCCCGCCGACCAGCGCGTCCGCCGGAACCCACACGTCCAGGCGCAGGTCGTGGCTGCCGGTACCCCGCATGCCGAGGGTGTCCCAGTTGGGCTCGACGGTCACCCCGTTCCCGGCTGGAACAAGAAAATGACTGACTCTCGTCGCTGGGCCCGCCGCAGCCGCCAGATGGTCTTCGTCCGGCTGTTCGCCTTCGGAATGGTCTTCGGCTGCGCGCGCGGCGACGAAGTAGACGTCCGCGTGCGACGCACCCGAGCAGAAGGACTTGAGGCCGGTGATCCGGTAGCCGTCGCCCTCACGGCGGTAGGAGGTCCGCAACGCGGACAGTCGCGAGCCGGCGCCCCGTTCGCTCATGGCAACGGCGATGAACGAGCCGCCGGCGGCCTGAGTCAACATCCGGTCGCGCGCGGAGAAATAGGACTCCGGCGCCCCCATCGCGCGGGCGAGCTCGTCCGGAGTCCCGGCCAGCGCGCCCAGGACCGAGGTGTGCATGTTCAGGGCCAGGGCGGTCGAGCCGCTGGCTTCGGCGAGTACCCGCGCGGCATTGGCCCACTGCGCGAAACCGCCGCCATGACCACCGAACCGCCGGGGTACGAGCAGCCCCAACAGACCCGCCTGGCGCAGATCGTCGAGGTCGGCCGCGGGCAGCTCCCCGCAACGATCTGCGTCGCCGGCGCGCCCGGCGATCGCTGCGACGACGCTGTGGGCGAGTTCCGCTCCGTCGGCGCGCGGTGCCCGCGATTGCGCTGGTACCGCGTCGTGTCCGCCCGGTTTCCGCATGCCCACCTCCCACACGCCCGGCTCCAGGAGGTCCGGACCGGCTGACGGGCCCGGACCCTGCGCATCAGCGGACCGTTCAACGCTCATCGAAGTTCCCTTCTTGTCCCGACGGCCTGGTAGACACCCGCGGTGGAGTCGGTCGGCACCATCCGCACCGAGTCGGCTTGACGGACGAGCCAACGGACGTAGTCAGGAAGCGAGGGGCGAAGGCCGCCAACGACAGTCATCTCGATGCCGTACCGATCCAGCGCCGCGCCCAACCGGTCGGGCGACACCAGCAGGCGCGGATCGTGTATTCGAGGCGGCGGGCCACCCGGCAGGCGCTCGGCGAGACGCACCAGACCGATCCGGCAGAACAGCGTGTCCGCGAGCGTGTCGATCACCAACGTTCCGCCCGGAGCGAGGACTCGCCCGATCGCCGTGCAGGCCGCGTCGAGATCCTCGATATGCTCGAACATCTCGCCAGCGACGACGCAGGAGAACTTGCCGTCGGGGAATGGCAGGCGCGTCACGTCGGCCTGGACTGCCTCGACGCCGTGGTCACTGGCCTGGCGGAGTGCCAGCGAGGATAGATCGACACCGATGTGCCGCCATCCCGCGAGCTTGCCAGTCAGTACCCGCGCGAGCAGGCCGCCACCGCAGGCAAGGTCGAGCAGCGGGGCGCCGGTGCGAGGTGGGGCCGGGATGAGGCGGGCGCGCGCCTCGGCGAGCCAGTGCAACGCCGCGAACCGTCCGTGAGTGGGCCACCACTGGTCGGCGAGGTCGTCGTACTGCGCGGGATCGTTGCGGCGCCGGCGCGGCAACCGCCGTCGTCCGTTCGGGCTCGTCGCCGCGGGCCTTTGATCGCACGATTCCAGAACGATCCGATATGGGTGAAACATCGATTCCGGCCGGTGTGTCGACCTGTTCACGTGGCTCCCCGAAGGAATAGTGGCAGAATCTAAATGAGATGTTCCAGAGATGATGCGGATCTGTAGGGCCGGCCCGTTTCCATGAAATCGGTACAACAATCACACGTCGGAAAATTTTCTCGTCCGGCCATGGGTCTTTCGTCGATCATCTGTCATCAGCTCAGGTACGTGCCGGCGGCGACAACGAGCGCAACGTCGAGCGCGGCGACTGCCATCGCGATCCGGAAGGCATGGCGGTCGCCGAGCCGGAGACCCAGCACCGTCAGCGCCGTCACGGCGACCAGGATGGCGACGCGCCACAGGCTGAGGTCCGCCGGTCCCAGCACAGCGACAGCGGAACCCGTTGCGAGCAGGAGGGCAGCGGACCGCCGCGAACCGGCCGCCCCGAGGTGTTGCGGCAGGCCGCGCACCCCGGTCCGGGCGTCGGTGGCGAGGTCGGGAAGGGTGTTCGCGAAGTGCGCGCCCGAGCCGAGCAGAGCGCCCGCCAGCAGCAGCCACCAGGGCGGTGCTGGATGATCAGGAAGCCCCAGTACGACGAACGCCGGCAGCAGGGCGAACGAGAGAGCGTACGGGAGGACGGACAGTCTGGTCGCCTTGAGTCCCAGGTTGTAGGCCCATGCACCAGCGACTGCGCAGAGATGGGTCCAGCCCGCCGGGCTACCCGAGGCGAAGGACAGCGGAACGCACGCGACCAGCGCGACCACGCAGGCGAGGGTGACCGGCCCCGGCGCTACTCCGCCGGCGGCGATCGGCTTCTCCGTTCGGCCGCCCGCCGCGTCGCGCTCCTGATCGATGACGTCGTTACTCCAGCCAATCGACAACTGCCCCGTGACGATCGCGGCCGCCACGGCGGCGATACCCGAGGCGGAGCGCCCGCTGGAGATCGCCAGTGCGGTGGCGAAGAGCGTCACCGCCGCGGTCGGCTCCGGATGACAGGCCCGCACCAGCGCAGCGAACCGCCCCGTGTCCGCAGGCGTCGCAGTGGTGGGCACCCGCTTCACTCCGCATCGTGCGGACGGAAGACCCATACCGCCGGATTCGACCGGCGCGGCAACGTTGATGGCCAGCGAACTATTGGCGGCCGATCTTCGCGACTGGGACACCACGGGTACGCCTCTGTGTTCATCGAAAGAATCTTGTCGACCCCCTTTGGTGTGGAACGTCCACACCGGTATCGAGCGGCGTGGACTCCTGGATGACGACCCAGCGCATCGCGGATCACGGCGAACAGCCTTTGCCGCAAGCCTTTCCTGGACCGCAGTCCGGTCCAGCAAGTGTGGCAGCAGAAGCTGCCTGTGTTGTGCATGTCGAGGCTGAAGGAGCACGGCGGACCACACCCACCCACCCGCGGCCTGTCCGCCGTCCGGTAGGCCGCGGGATTCGCGGGCCAGGAACGCCGAAGCGACCTGCGCGGTCGTCAGGCCGCCGACCGCGCGCAGGGAGCTGCGACGGTGCATGCCCGCGATCCACTCCGGATTACGCGTCTCGGTCGCAGCGCCCAGACCCGCAAACATCGTGATCACGTATTCCTCTTTCGGTCCTTTCGTCCTGCGCCCGGCCGGGCGCTCGCCCCTTTGGCCGCGGGACACCGGATCTGGACGTGTCGGCCGCCACCGTTTCCGCCGTGCCGACGCCGGGCAGCCGATCGCGGGCTTGGTCGGCTCGTTCCCTGAGGTGGCGCAGGCTGTCCTCCAGGGCGGCGACTTCGCCCGCCGAACGCATCGTCAGGGCCCTGGCGGTCAACGCCGACGGCCCAGTCCTGGCACCCACAGGGTCGGCCGTAGAAAGGCCGCGCGACAACGGCGGGTGGCTACGGCGTCGCGCAATCCTCGGGGGAGCCTCAGGGGATCGAAGCGAGCGGCCAGATCTGGCCGGTGGTGCTGTCGATGAGCGCGGCTTGGCTGATCCGGGCGGCGAGCGGGAGGACGTCGTAGACGGTGGCGGCGGCAACCGGAAGCTGCGCGAGGCGGGCCCGCGGAACGAGGGCGCAATGCGGTAGCCACCTGTCGATCTCGTAGTGCTGGTGGATGAACGCCCCGGTGGCTCGGACGGCCCGGACGGCCTCCTGCTGCCGGCCGACAAGTCCCGCCTGGCCGGCCGGAATGAGCGAGATGCGGCCGCGGCGGAAGGCGCCGAGCGCGTCAAAGGTGATCTCCATGGGTCCCCGGTCGGGGAGGGCCTCGATCGCGGCCTGAACGCTGCCGAGATCCCATCGCAGCAGGACCACATAGGACAGGTGAGGACGGTGGAGACGGTGAGTGTGCGAGCGGAGCGTCGGCACGCCTCGCTCCTCGAGCCGATCCCACAGGTCTCGCAGCGCACGGTCGGCACGGGAATCGAAGAGCAGGCAAATCCCGAGAGCCACGATCTAACGGTAGCCGATCACATCCGTTACGCAGTCGAGACCGCTCAACCTCGCGCAGGATGGACCTGTGGGGTGCCAGAACTCGGCCACCGGCGTTGATCTGGTCTTTTAGGCGGCTCGTTCGTATTCGTTGATCAGGCCACCGAGGACGGGTCGGCGCTTGATCCGTGCCGTCGTGACGTCGGCGATTGGATGGTCGGGCCGGGGTGGTTGAAGGCGGAGCGCGCGGTGCGGGCGTCGTCCGTTGTAGTGCCGTGCGTACTCGGCCAGGACGGTGCGCAGGTGCCGCTCACCGACGATCAGCATCCGGTCGGTGACCTCGGTCCGGACGGTGCGGACGAACCGTTCCGCGTAGGCGTTCGCGGGGGGTTCGGGGTGGGATCCTGACCGTGGTGATGCCGGCGTCGGCGAGGACCGCGTCGAACGACGCGGTGAACTGCCCGGCCCGGTCACGGATCAGGAACTGGAAGTCGGCCGCCCGGTCACCGAGGTCCATCACAAGGTTGCGGATCTGCTGGGTGGTCCAGGGCTCGTCCGGGTGGGCGGTGACCTCGGGGATATGGACGGAGCGGGAGCCGACCTCCAGGACGAACAAGCAGTACAGACGCCGCAGTATCACGGCGCAGTCGTGGGTGATCCCGCACAGGGTTGCGAGGCCGAGGACGAGTTCCGCCATCGCCGCTGTGGGGTTGGCGCGGTCGGCTCCGTCCGCCATCACCCGCTGGACGGTGGTCCAGAAGAACGCGGGGTCGGTGTAGGCGGTCATGATCTCGATTGCCGTCGGCAGGCACGCCGCCGGGCCGTCAGGGACGCTGCCCATGGTCTGCTCCCTCGATCGGCCAGCGCCTGACAGTAGTTGCAAGTGATGTGCAGTTGCACACTAGGTGCGTAACCGAGGTGTGGGATCTCAGTCCCGGCCGGTCGATGTGTCCCGAAATGCGGTGATGTGCTGCTCCGTGCATGGCCAGCCCGCCTGCGCCGAATGCCAGCCCGAGACGGGGCGTCTACCACCATCTGGCCGCCGCCCAGCTCGATGGGCTTCCGGCAGACCGAGGCGACTCGCCGTAGGTCCACCCGCTGCCCGGTTTTCCGGTGCGGCGGGTGGACGTCACGTGGGCTTAGCGCCTGTCCCGCCGGTCAGGCGGGGGTGTCGCTCGCCCGCTGACGGCACCGGCCGCGGGCAGACCGGCTGTGACATCGAGGACGAGGAAGGCCAGGAGGGTCACTCCGAGCACGGGCAGTGCCCAGCCGACCGCGGCGGTGATCAGGACCAGGGCGACCAGCGCGGGCCGGGGTAGCCGCCGCCAGGTGCCCCGGGCGGGGGCCGGGCCGACGAGGCCTGCCTGGTCGGTGCGGGTGGGGCGGCGCTGCCACCACATGCGGTAGCCCCAGACGATCACGCAGATGAGGCCGATCGCGAGGCTGGCCAGCAGGATCTGGTTGGCCGCCCCGAACAGAAGACCCATGTGCGCGGCGATGCCGATCTCATGGGGTGCGAACGGGGACCGTCCGGCGGCCAGACGCCTGTGCCTATCAGGGTCAACCTAGGCCTCAAGCAAGACCGTGCGCCGTGCCGCCGGCCGGTCCCCGTTCCCCACCGCCAGGGCACCCCGCGGGGACTGTCGGGGTGGTGTGGTCTGGTGCTCGTGGTCCGAGCCCGCCCGCGTGGATCCCCACCCCTGTTCGTGCAGATCAGAGCCCTGTCGAGCTCTCCAAGTCGAAGACCGGGGGCCGCGCGGGTCGCTGGGGTCACGAACGGCTCATCGGATGTCGCGCCATCGAGCGCTGCCATGAGAGTGCCGCGTGCCCCGCCCAGGGCCTCGGTCCTGGCCGCCGAACGAGAAGGGAGAGGCACGGGGTGAAGGTGTTCTGTGGGATCGACTGGTCCGAACGGCATCATGACGTCGCCGTGGTTGACGAGGCCGGGACGCTGGTAGCGCGGGCGAGGATCGGCGACAACGCCGGCGGGTTCGCCGATCTGCTCGAGTTGCTCGGCGCCGCCGGGGACAGCCCCGAGAGCCTGGTGCCGGTGGCGTTGGAGACCCCGCGCGGGCTGCTGGTCGCCGCGCTGCGGGCGACGGGACGGCCGGTGTATGCGATCAACCCGATGGCCGCGGCCCGCTACCGCGACCGTCACTCCGTCGCCCGGGCCAAGTCCGACCACGCCGACGCGGTGATGCTCGCGAACATCCTGCGCACCGACGCGCCCGCCCACCGGACCCTGCCCGCCGACAGCGAGGCCGCCCAGGCGGTGGGAGTGCTGGCCCGGGCCCAGCAGGACGCGGTCTGGCACCGCACCCGCATCGCCAACGAACTGCGCTCCCTGCTCCGCGAGTACTACCCCGCTTTCCTGACCCTGTTCGCCGGCAAGCCCTCCGGCGTCGCAGACTCGGTCGCCCGCGCGGTCCTGGCCGTCGCGTCGACCCCGGCGGCCGCCGCCCGCTGCTCCCGGCCACGGTTCGCCGCGGCGCTACGCCGGGCCGGCCGGAAGCGGGGGATCGACGGGTCGGTAGAGACCATCCGTGCCGGGCTGCGGGCACCGGCACTGCGCCAGCCGGGCGGGGTGGAGGAGGCCTTCGGCCGCCAGGCGCTCGCGCTGCTGGGCATCCTCGACGCCGCCTGCCGGGCCGCCGACGACCTCGCCGACGCCACCCGCGAAGCGTTCGCCGCGCACCCCGACCACCAGGTCATCACCAGCTTCCCCGGCCTCGGGGACCTCCTCGGCGCCCGGGTCCTCGCCGAGATCGGCGACGACCGCACCCGCTTCCCCGAGGCTCGCAACCTCAAGGCCTACGCCGGCTCCAGCCCAGTCACCCGCGCCTCCGGCCGCAGCCGCACCGTCGTGCACCGCCGGGTGAAAAACCAGCGTCTGGCGGCCGCCGGACATCTGTGGGCCTTTGGCTCCCTGACCAGCTCGGCCGGGGCACGGGCCCACTACGACCGCCGCCGCGGCGGCGGGGACCGGCACAACGCCGCCAGCCGCCACCTGTTCAACCGGCTCCTCGGCACCCTCCACCACTGCCTCGCCACCGGTCAGACCTACGACGAACAGCGCGCCTTCCCGCCGCCGCGGATGGAGGACGCCGCTTGATCAGACAAGTGGACCCCTCGTCCACGAGGACATCCTTTGGGAGCATCCAGTCCCATGGAGACCTCACCACCGCCGAATCCCTACGAGGAGGCCGCCGCCGAGTACTCGGCTCGCAACGAGTCGAACGTGTGGAACGCCTGCTACGAACGGCCCGCGATCCTCGCGCTCCTGCCGGAGATCTCCGGGCAGCGGGTGCTCGACGCCGGGTGCGGCTCGGGCGCCCATTCCGCCGAGCTGCGCAGCCGTGGTGCCAGCGTCATCGGGCTCGACAACAGCGCCGCTCTCCTGAGGATCGCCCACCGTCGGCTCGGGCCGGACGTGCCCCTGCACCTGGCCGATCTCGGTGATCCCCTACCGCTGCCCGAAGCGGACGTCGACGTCGTCCTCGCCAGCCTGGTGATGCACTACCTCCAGGACTGGACACCGACGTTGCGGGAGTTCCACCGGGTACTGCGGCCCGGGGGCACGTTCGTCATGTCGACCCACCACCCGTTCCTGGACTACACCCTGTCCGGCAGCGAGAACTACTTCGCGCACGAGCAGTGGAGCGAACCGTGGACGTTCGACGACAAGACCGTGACGATGCGGTTCTGGCGGCGTCCCCTGCACGCGATCCTCGACGCCCTGACCAACACCGGGTTCACCCTCACCCGACTCAGCGAGCCCCAGCCCCTCCCCGAGGTCCGCGACCGAGACCCCCGGGGATGGAAGCTCCTCACCACCCAGCCACGTTTCCTCTTCCTCGCCGCCCGCCGGGACTGAGACCCGACCAGCCCACCGAACCTCGAACCACCTTGACGCCATAGACCCATCGGATGTCTTGCTGAGTTGCGCGAGCAGTGGCCAGTTCTCTCTTAAACAGGAGGATCTACGGGCAAGATTGGCCGGACTCGCTGGGCAACAGTGTCCTCCGGCCTAATCGTCGAGGGACAGTCCCATTTAAGGGCGTCAACCCCGGCCGGCGTGTGGTCCACGGGGGGCGGGCGAGCCTGGCTGAGTGCCCCGTCGCCGCCCGCCGGCATGGCCGCTGGACTCGCCGGAGTTCAGCGCCTGGTGTCCACGGCGCGGACTCGGAGGATGCGGCCTGGCCAGCCACCGGCCTTCGGGCCAAGTCTGGTCCCCGGTGGCTGGCCGCCCCCCGTACGGCGTCGCCAGATTAGCCGCGTATCAGGGCAAGGCCGAGCTTCGCTGCAGGTCATCGCGTCCCGTCTGTCCTGTCCTGTCCTGTCGCGCCCGGCGGGCCTGGAACAATCACCGCGATGGTAGGTGACCGAGGTGCGGCGGATGGTCATGCCGTGATGGTGGCCGCCCACCGGTCGCGACGCCGGGCGAAGGAAGACCGAAGGACGATGACGCCGAGGGGACGATGACAGAGCTGGGACCGGAGCGGGAGCCGGCGGCAGCGGCGCCGGGTACCGGGCTGGGGGCGGTCTCGACCGACGAGGAGCTGCGCGACGCGGTCCTGGCCCTGCTGGGCACCTCCTATGACCGTGCGGTGGAGAGCCGCACCGGCCTGTCCAAGACCACGGTGAACGACCTACGTAACGGACGCCGCCGGCTCACCCTGAAGACCCTCACCCTGATCGTGGAGACATACGACCCGACGCGTCGTGACGCCTGGTTGGACGCGTGGCACCGGCTGCACCCGCGCGCTGTGTCGCGGGTCCCCCGACCAGCGGAGCCGCCCGCCCGGCCGGCTGGTCCCGGTTCCCGCCCGTCCGCGGTTGCCAACCCGGAGGCCCTGGACCGGGGCGAACCCGACGATCCCGCAGACTGTCCTGCCCCGCTCGATCGGCCGCAGCGTGCAGAGGGCCCGGATCCCGCTGACGATTCCTCCCGGGCCGACGGCCCCGACCCCGCCGGTGACCCGCAACGCTTCGGCCGTCCCACACATGCGGCACCGGCCAGCCGTCCGGCCGCGCCCGGCTTGCGGCAGACCGTTCGGCTGCTGGCCGGTGCCGCATTCGTCGCCGCTGTGGCGGCCGTCGTCGCAGCGGTGCTCGTCCTGACCGGCGGCGATTCCGCCGTCGATCCGGAGCCGGGCGGCGGGCCGCCCCCGCCGGGACCGGTGGGCGCCGCGGGTCTGCCGCCCTACGGCCCAGGGGGCCCCGGAGCCGCTGCTCCAGTTGGCGGACCCGGTCCGCCGCCGGCCATCGGCGCGCGGCCGGCGGCCGACGCCGAAACCGCCGTACACGGCGGGTGCTATAGCCTGTCGCTGCCGACCAGGGCAGATGTCATCGACGGGCAGGGCAGCGAGACCACCGGCATCCGGCTGACGGCCGCGTCGTACAGCTACTTTGCGGCGTGGAACCCGTCTGCGGCGGTGGGTGGCAGGCTCAGCGGCCCGCCGGCCGCGGGCCGGCGTTTCGTGGGTGCGGCGTGGGCGGATCCAGCGACGACAGACTCCACGCCCGCTCATCATCCCGGCAACGGCAGATTCTATCCCGGTGAAGTGCTGGAGCTGACCGACCAGAACTGCTTCACGGTCCAGCCCTACAACATCGGGTACGGCGGGTACTCGGGCATCACGACGCGTATCTACGTCTTGTCGATAGACGCGTCAGACACCTCGGTGCTCCCGCGGGAGGCCCACCAGCGCGCCGGCCTGACCGAGCACGACCTAGCGCGGCACGGCGTCGACGTGCTCGGCTACTTCGCTGTCCCGTCGCCGGCATGGTCCGGCGGTTGATGGTGGGCACGCCGGCAAACAGCCCGGCCGCAGACACGTACACCACGCTGTGGCCCACCCGGCTTCCGCAGTTCGTATTAGCCGCGAGTCGCTGGATCTGGGCCTTGACCTGGGAAGACAGATACGGCGGCATCGCCGCGCGTGTGCCCACAGCCTGATCCCGCGTTCTCGCAGGTCACGCGTCTGCGCGGCGGCATAGATCGGTGTGTTGGGCACGCCTTTGTTCGCTTCGCCCACGTCCACGCATGGGAGCGTGGACACACGATCACGGTCGCTGGCGCGGGAGTCGCCGGAGGCCTTGATCTTGTGCGCCGGACACGGCATCACCCCACGTCAGGGCCGTCGATCACCCATCCGGGGCACGGTGTGGGCACACGCTGTACCGACGGGTAACTCCGTTGTTGCAGGTCACACGTGGTTTCCGGCTGCCCGTGTGCCCACCTGCTGCGGAACCCGGGGGACACATCCCGCCCGGATAACGTCACCCGAGCACCACGGCGTACGGATCTCCCCGCGGGGGCGAGCGGGTAACGGTCAGCCGATGGGCCACCATCCCGGCGTTCAAATGTTGATCCAGATCAGCCTCGAGCCGAGCGGGCTGACCTTGTGTGGGCCTGGCTGGCGGGTCATGGGAGTCGGGATCCGAGCAGGATCGATGATGTTCCGGCGGCGAGACCGAGGATGAGGGTCAGGCCGATGAACCAGGTGGTGATTTCGCGGTGTTCGGTGGTGTAGCCGATGGAGCTGCCGAGGTTGCGGTAGACGGCGGCGAGTTCGTCGCCGGAGGTGGCTTCGTGGGCGGTACCGCCCGAATCATCGGCGATGGTACGTAGCGCTTCTCTGTTGACGGGTACGGGGATGTGTTGGCCGCCGACGTCGAGGGTGCCGTCCTGGGTGCTGTGCACCGGCACGCCGACGGTGCGCGCCGCGGCGACGCCCTGGTCGTTCGGCCGGCCGCGGGTGGTCTCCCCGTCGGACATCAGCACGATCGCCGCGGGCGGGGGCGTGGCCTGCCTGTGGGGCTCCAGAACCCGGGTTTCGGCCTGTGAGCTGGTCTTTTGCGGTTGACAGGATCTTCTGTGGAAGTGGTCAGGCATCCCATGTTCTTAGGTGTCAAGCGGCGGGTTCGAGTGTGGCGTTCTGTGGCCAGGCGGTTGCTTCGTTGTAGGGGGTGTTGGTCTTGAGGTAGCCGTGCAGGATGCCGACGAGGCGGTTGCCGAGCTGGCGCAGGGCGGCGTGGTGGCCGGTGCCGCGGGCGCGGATGGCGTCGTAGTAGGCGCGGGCGCCGGGTGAGGCTCGCAGGGCGCAGAAGGCCTGCTGGTGCAGGGCGTCGGCGAGCCGGTCGTTGCGGGCGTAGCGGGCCATGACGACGGTCTTCTTGCCGGAGGCTCGGGTGATGGGGCTGGTGCCGGCGTAGTTCTTGCGCGACTTCGCGTCGGCGTAGCGCCGTGAGTCGTCGCCGAACTCGGCGAGCACCCGGGCGGCGAGGACCGATCCCAGGCCGGGCTGGGAGCGCAGGAGCTCAGCGTCCGGGTGCTGGCCAAAATGGGCATCGACCTGCTCACCGAGCCGGTCGATCTCGGTGTTGAGCGTGCCGATCAGCCCGGTCTGGGCGCGCACGACCGCGCCGTAGGCGGCGGCGGTGGCCGGGCGGACCTGTAGCTGGCCGGCTTGGAACGCGGCCCGGATCTTCCGCGCCTTCTCGGCGATGTCGCGGCGGCGGGCCCGCTTGAGGGCGGCGGAGATCTGCGCGACGGTGAGGCGCCGGGCCAGGTCCGGGGTTGGAGTCTTGCCGAGCAGTTCGAGGGTGTCGGCGGCGGCCAGGTCGTCGAAGGCGGCCACCGCGGCCGGGAAGGACTCGATCAGCGCGGCGCGCAGCCGTTGGACCTGCCTCGTGCGGTCTCAGATCAGCGTCTGGTGGGCTCGGGCGGTGACCTTCACCGCCTCCGCCAGGTCGCTGTCGCCCGCGACCGGCCGCAGCTGGTGACGGTCGGTGCGGACCATGTCCGCCAGCGCGTGCGCGTCGCCGGCGTCGCTCTTGGCCCCGGACGTCGAGTACCGCTCCCGGTACCGGGCTGCCTGCACCGGGTTCACCGCGATCACCTGGTAGCCCGCCGCGACCAGCGCCGCCACCCACGGCCCCCGGTCGGTCTCGATCCCGACCACCACCTGCCCCGGGTCGGCGTCCTCGTCCAGGTGCGCGCCGATCAGCTCGTGCAGCCGGGTGATCCCGGCCAGCCCCTCCGGCAGCCGGCCCTTCGCGAGGCGTCGGCCCGTCTCGTCCTGCACCTCCACATCATGGTGATCTTCCGCCCAGTCGTCCCCGACGAACAGCACCCAGGCCTCCTCGCCTCCGACAGCAGGTCCGGTAGCCATCCGGGAGATCCACCACGACCTAATGGTCAAGTGGTCACGTCACGATCGACGGCCACGACTGCGTCCAGGCGGCGAGAGTGCTCACCTACCGGCGGCTACCGGCACCGAGCCTGCCTTACGGCGACCCGGTAGCTTCCATTAGGCGGCGTTGCGATATTCGTTGATCAACCCGCCGAGGATGCATGTGCGACGGACGGTGGAACCCGGGATTGGGGCGACTGCGGGTGGCGGGTCGGGTGGGTGCTGGCGGAGGG
>NZ_UBIZ01000277.1:0-11682 GCF_900465275.1 Parafrankia sp. Ea1.12
TGGTGGCCCGCAGCTCGGCGACGAAAGACGCCGAGATCCTTGTGCTCCGCCACGAACTCACCGTGCTACGCCGCCAGGTGTCCCGGCCCCGGTTCTGCTGGGCCGGCCCTCCACCCCAACGGAGATCCGCCAGCTGATCCTCCGCCTCGCCAAGAAGAACCCCGCTGGGGCTACCACCGCATCCACCGCGAACTCGTCCAACCCGGCTATCAGGTAGGCGCCAGTACCGTCTGGACGATCCTGCGCTCCGCCCACGTCGATCCCGCACCCCGCCGCTCCGGCCCCACCTGGCGACAGTTCCTGCACACCCAAGCCCACGCCCATCCTCGCCTGTGACTTCTTCACCGTCGACACCGTCTGTGCTGAGCAAGCTGTACGCGCTGTTCTTCATCGAAGTCGAACCCCGCCGGGTGCATCTCGCCGGTGTGACCCGCCACCCGACGAACAGCCGGGCCACCCCAGCAAACCCGTAACCTGCCCATAGCTCTGGGTGAGCGGGCGAGACGGTTCCGGTTCCTCATCCGTGACCGCGACACGACGTTCACCGCCGTCTTCGACACCGTCTTCACCACCGACAACATCGATATCGTGCGGACACCCGTACGGACCCCGGTCGCGAACGCTTTCGCGGAACGCCGGGTCGGTACCGTCCGCCCCGAATGCCTCGACCACCTCCTCATCCTCGGCGAACAACACACCACCGCCGTCCTCACCGACTACATCGACCACTACAACCACCACCGACCCCACCGGTCACTCCAACAACAGGCACCGCTCAGCACCGGCACCAGCCCACCGCCCGAACCCGACACCTCGGCCGTCCAACATGATCGACTCGGCGGGCTCATCCACGAATACCTGCAGACCGCATGACCCGACCCCAGTTTCCGGCACCCACAGGTTGGCGGTGTAGGTCATCTGGTCGCGGGTCGCCGCCGCGGTGAGGTCGCCGAACTGGCGGCGGATCGTGGGCAGGCGTAGCAGGCGGCAGGCCTGGTCGATCGCGGTCTGGGCGGCCTGGTCGGTCATGCCGCGGGGGCGGGTGACAGTCATGAGGCTCCTCCTGCTCCGGGACTGTGGTGACGCGGATCAGCCTGCCGTCGGTCTGACCGGCGATGTCGGTCCCGCGTCGGGTCGGCTGGGCGGTCCGGCCCGCGTCAGGGATCGGTTCTCCCCGTTGTGTCTCTTCCAGCTGCGGCCACATGCCTTTCACATGGTCGCGTCGAAGACTGCCGGCGACGGTGTCGCCGAGGACGGGAGTGCGGATGTCGGACCCGAGGCAGGTCCCATCGGGGGGTTGGAGGAGGTCGCAGGGTGCCTCGGTGACCCGCCGGCGCACATGTCGCGCCGTCGCTGTCGCTCTGGTGACGACAGGGGTGGTGACAGCGACGGCGGTGGTTGGAGCCGCGGGCGTCACCGGGCAGACCGACGTGGCCGGTGCCGTGGCGGTGTCGTCTGACACCCAGGCGGGATCCGCGACGTCGGCCAGGACGACGAGGGCGGTCCCGGTGGCGGCGGCGACCGCCCCGGCGCAGGCCGCGGCACCAGCCGGAACAACTCCGATGGATACGTCAGAGGGAACGCCGGCGCCTGCTGGGTCCATGGAGGACACCGCCGCGGATGGCTACGTCTACGGGTACAGCCCGGTGGCGATGGCCCGCACCCGAGCGGCCCACGTCTGCCGGGGTGGCACGAACGCCCTGCTCAACGTCCCGGTCCTGTCGACGCCGCTGAGCCGTAGCGTGGTGGCTCCGAACGTCGACACCCTTTACTCGGTTGCCTGGCTGGACCTGCGCGGCGGGCCGGTGAGCCTGACGTTGCCCGACACGACCGACCGGTATGTCGTGTTCGAGATCCTGGACATCTACTCCAACGTCTTCGCCAACATCGGCACCAGGCTCAACGGCTCGCAGCCCGGCGCCTACCTGATCACCCCGCCAGGGTGGAGCGGGACGGCGCCGGAAGGGACCACCGTGGTCGCCGCGCCGAGCTGGGACGTCTGGGCGCTCGGCCGCACGTTGGTGGACGGCGACGACGATCTGCCCGCCGCACGTGCCGTGCAGGGCCAGTACACCGTGGCGGGCACCGACCTCGGCGAGACCGGGCTGGTGCCACCCGCCCTGCCCGCGGTGGACTGCGCGAACCCACCCGACCCGCAAACCCCTTACGACGCAGGGGCGGCGTTCTTCGACGAGCTGGCCGCGGTGCTCGCCGCCGACCCGCCGCCGACCGCCGACGACCCGGCGCTCGCCTCACTCGCGAGTATCGGGGTCGTGCCGGGTTCGACCCCGTCGGCGGGGGATCCGGCGACGGTGGCGGCTCTGGCGGCGGGGGTGACCGCGGGTGAGGCCGAGGTCCAGGCCGCGGCCGAGGATGCCCTCGTCCCGTCCGGCACCTGGCAGGGAAGCTTCAACGGCGGCACCTACGGCACCGACTACCTGCTGCGCTCCGCGGTCGCCGTGGTCGGCCTCGGGGCGAACGTACCGCAGGAGTCGCTGTACTACTGGTCCGGCCCAGACATCGACGGTGAGCCGCTGACCGGCGCGTACACCTACCGCATGCACTTCGCCGCCGGTGAGCTGCCACCGATCGAATCCGCCGGGTTCTGGTCGGTGACGATGTACGACGACGAGATGTTCCTCGTGCCGAACGCGCTGCGACGCTACGCCCTGGGGGATCGCAGTGACCTCACGGTGAACCCGGACGGATCGATCGACATCTACCTGTCGGCGACCGCGCCGGCCGGGCACACCGACAACTGGCTGCCCGCGCCGGACGGACCGTTCAACCTGATGATCCGCGCGTACATCCCCACCGAGCCCGCGCTGACGAACACCTGGCATCCACCCACGATCGAACAGATCTCCATTCATGCCGCAGCGCGCGGCCCGTCCCCGCAGACCCCTTGACGCCTACTGCTGGTCGTCGAAGGTGACGACGACCTTTTCGGCTGCTCCCGGTGTCAGGGTGAGTTCGAATGCGCGCTTGACGTCGGAGAAGGGAACGCGATGGCTGATCAACCGCGCGAAACGTTCCTGGTGCTCGGCGATCTCCTGAGTTACCTCGAAGATCTCCGTGGGGTAGCCCTGGGAGGCGATGATGGTCATCTCGCTGCGGAGCATCGCGCCGAGGTTGATGGGCGCAGGCTTCTTGTGTACAGCTACCGTGACGAGCTTGGCACCCCACTTCCCCGATGTCAGGGCCGTGTTGACGACGGCTGCGACGCCCGCGGCGTCGATGTAGATGTCGGTGTCCGGGCGGCGCTGGCCGAGTGCGTTGGCGCCCTGTCCGTGTAGTTCGGTCAGGCGGGCCGTCACGTCCTCGCGGGAGGAGTCGATGACGGCGTCCGCGCCGACCGCGAGCGCCGTCTTGAGGCGGTCGGGGATGACGTCGGCGACGACCACGTGCTGGACCCCACGCAGCTTCAGCCAGATCGCGGCGCCCAGACCGATGGGTCCGGCGCCGAACACCACGGCCTTGTCCGTCGGACTGGCCTCGGAGCGGTTGACGCAGTGCCGTGCCACTGCCATGGGCTCATTGAGCGCGGCGACGTCGAAGGGCACCGTGTCGGGGAACACCGCCACGCTCTTACCGACGACGACGTTCTCCAGGAGGAGATATTCACGCATGCCGCCCAGCGTGCCGCCGCAGCCGATGATGCCGGAGGGAGCAGCCATCGGGTTGACGACCACGCGATCGCCCACCTTCAGATCCGCGATCTGGGCTCCCACTTCGACGATCTCGCCGGCCGGCTCGTGCCCGAGAGGAATCGAGATCATCTGCCCGCCCGGCCCCTGCGGCGAGCCGCCCATGTGCAGGTAGTGCGCGTCGGTTCCGCAGATGCCACAGGCACGGATCCGCATCAGCGCGTCCTTGGGGCCAAGAACGGGACGTTCGATGTCGACTATATTGACAGTGCCTTGCGTGCCAGTCTGTACGGACTTCATCGTGTGCATGTGGATGTTATCTTTCTGAAAGTGTACTGGAAATATCGGAGTAGTCACCAATGCTGCCTTAAAATGCTTAAGAAAGTAAACATCGATGGACATGGGTGGCTGGTCGGGTTTGCCGGGCGACCTGGGGAGAGCTCGTGGATGGGGAGGACAAGGGGCATCGATCGGGCTGGTAAGATATCCGCAGCCTGCGGCGGAGTTTAGTGCCGGTACCGATCGAGACGGCTCCCATACCCAATTCTGGTCAGGAGTTCCCGCGCGCCATCGAGGGCGAGGGCGAAGGCGGTGGCCGCGGCCAGGGCTGACTGGGAGCGGGAGCAGCGGGAGTGGGGCTAGAAACAGGAGCACTGGCCTCGATGTCTCGGCGAGAACACCGAACTCATGAGTATCTCCTATTGTGAATGGTGAGGTATGAATCTTTGTTTGATGATGCCGCCGCCCGCGGTCGGCGACTAGGGCATTCTCTCCCGAATCCATGGTGTAACTGACTGCACCATCGGAAGAGTGATCTCGATGGGTAGGAGATCTCCTTCTGGACGGTTGCCGGCATGAACCTCAGATATGCAAAGTCGCCGTCCATATGTATCTCCGACCAGGATCAGGTCGAGGACTCCTACGTCAAGACGAACGGATTCGAGCTGGTTGCTGGTTGCTGGTTGCTGGTGGCGTACTGAGCATTGGGTGCGGCCTTGCGTTCCCATGGAAGTTGTCAGCACCGTTGTGACGCTCCCCGAGGCTGGCAGGGCCGGAGCGGGAGAGTGAGCGTCAGCGGATCCCGCAGAGGGCGAACGTTGCCAGCAGGGCGATGTTGTGGAGTGTGAACTGGTCGGCTGTCGAGTCGCTCAAGCCGTAACGCTTCGCCATCGAGGGCGTAGTGATCTTTCTGGTGGTGGCCATGTCCGAGCAGTCGGCCTCGCCGTTGCTGAGGATCTGCTCGTCGGTTTTCCCCTCCGCCAACCCGGGAAACTGCTGGCGGAACTGTCTGACGTAGGTGGGGGTACCGCCCCCGATTCCGATTCCTGGGTTCGTCGACACGGACGGCGTGCTCACCGTATTCACGGGGGAGAATTCGGTCGATTCGACCGGGCCGCAGGCGGCCAACGAAGCGATGGCCACGCCGATAAAGATAAGTCGTTTACGCATGACTCTCCCTGTCGTGTCGCTCGCTCGCCTGGCATTGGAGGAGCGTGTCGACCGGTCTGGCGGGAAGATCCGGTCAGGGTGCCGTCCACCGGAAGATCTGGGGAGGGGTTGAGTCTCCGGATCTGATCGGAGGTACGGCACCAGCCTGTCCGATCGGGCCCGTCCCGTCGTCCTCCACACGCAGACACTTCTGGCTACGGAGAACTTAGTACTCGCTACCAGCACGTCTGCAACTGAATGACACGACGCGCCCCGTCCGCAGTAGCCCGATGGGCGCGGACAAGGAGGTTCGTCCACCCCGATGATCGAGAGTGGAGCCTACGGATGTGGTGCCCAGCTGTACCAGGCGATCGCCGAACGAGTCTGGTCTCCCGAGGCTGTGGGGCTCCGAAATTCGGGTTTCGGCCTGTGAGCTGGCCTTTTGCGGCTGACGTGATCGTCAGGGGGTGTCGTCAGGCGGCGTTGCGGTACTCGTTGATCGGCCCGCCGAGGATGCGTGTGCGACGGACGGTGGAACCCGGGGTCGGGGTGACCACGGGTGGTGAGTCGGGCGGATGCTGGCCGAGGGAGCGGTGAGGCCGCTGGGTGTTGAAATGCTCGGCGTAGCTGGTGAGGGCGGTGGTCAGGTGCCGTTCAGAGACGATCAATAATCTGTCGGTGCATTCGCGGCGGGCGGTGCCGACCCAGCGTTCCGCGATCGCGTTTGCCTGGGGTGACTGTGGCGGTGTGCGTACCACGTCGATGCCGGCTGCGGTGAAGACGGCGTCGAACGAAGCCGTGAACTTTGTATCGCGGTCACGGATGAGGAACCGGAACCTGCGGCTGCGATCTTCGAGATCCATCAGCAGGTTCCGGGCGTGCTGGGTGATCCATGCCGCGGTTGGGTGTTTCGTTGCTCCAAGGACATGGGCACGGCGGGTGGCGTGTTCGACGACGAAGAACACGTAGATCCGTTGGAGGAACATGGTGTCCACTGTGAAGAAATCGCAGGCCAGGATGGCGGAGGCCTGGGCGGACAGGAACGTGCGCCAAGATGTGTCGATCCGCCGGGGCACGGGGTCGACACCGGTGCGGTGCAGGATCCGCCAGATGGTGGCGACCCCGACCGGGTAGCCCAGCCCGGCGAGTTCTCCTTGGATCCTGCGGTGTCCCAAGGCCGGGTTCTCCTGTGCGAGGCGCAGGACCAGCTCGCGGATCTCCCGGCGGATCGATGGCCGTCCGGGTGTCTTGCGTGGGTGGGTCCATTGTCGTGCGAGGAGATCATGGTGCCAGCGCAGCACGGTGGCCGGGGTGACGAAGAAGATGTCCCAGTGGGCTCGGGGTAACAGCCGGGACAGGACTGTGAGGATCACCCGATCCGCCTACCCGTTCCAGCGCCGGGGTGGTTCACCTACCGTCGCAACACCGCCACCTGGTGTCGCAGGACGAGGAGCTCTACGTCCTTTGCAGCGGACCCGCGGACTCGGAGCAGCATCAGCCCGAGAGCGTTGCGTGTCAGGGCGTAGAGCAGCGACCACACCATGACCATCCAGCCTGCCCGACGCAGGCCCCATCCGGCAGGCAAACGCGCAGGTCACCGCCCAAATCGGGATTCTGGAGCCCCACAGGATGGACATAGGTGACCATCATGCCGACAGCAGCCGCGCCGCCGCATCATCCCTCCTCACAGCCCAGGCCGACTTCTGGCACCCCACACGATCTGTAGGAGCGCGTCAGCGACGGCCCCCGGCTCGGTGATCATCAGATCGTGTCCCGCATCGATCTCCCGGAGGACGTGGACGTAGGGGAGCGTGGATCAACCAGACCAGGTCCTCGGATCGGATACGATCCCTTGTTCCAGGACCTCGAGGCTTTCCGAGATCCTCGTCACCAAGTCGCCACCCGCGAGGAACCATTGCGTCTGCGCCGTCTGGATGACGCCGCCGACTGCGGCGGCCAGCATGGTGGGTACCAGAGCGTCACTGGGCAGGCCGAGGCGAGAACCAAGGAACTCCGCGATCACCCTCTGGGTCTTCAGTTGGATTCCGCCCAGCACCGTCCTCAACACGCTCGGGGTAGCCATCATCACTTCCGTCCAGCGCCTGCTGAGGGCCGCGTCCTCCCGCGACACTGCCTCCATCAGTGCGAGGCGCAGCGAGTGCAGCGGAGCCTCGTCGATGGCACGGATCGCCAGCGCGGCCTGTAGCGCTTGGCTCCGTCGGTCGATCTTCACCAGCAGCACGTCTTCCTTGGCGGGAAAGTAGCGGTAGAACGTCCGCACCGAGATATGTGCTTCGGAGGCGATGTCGTCGACGGTGACTTGGTCGAACCCGCGCTCCTCGAACAGCCGGAGCGCGACGGCCTCCAACTCGGAGATCATCATCTCCGAGCGCTTAGTCCTCAGCTGCGCGGCAAGCGACTCGGTCGTCAACTCGGTCATCCCATCGGTCCCACACTCTTCCGGCACCCGCTCCCTCCTTGCAGCCTAGGCCGTTCCTGCCTGGGAAACGGCGGAGCGGTTAGCCGTCGCGCTTGGGGTTGTAGCCGTCGTAGAGGTCGGGGTGGTCGTGCGCGAAGATCGGGGCGCGGTTGATGTACTCAGGTCCGATCCACAGGTGCATCATCTGGTCGTTCTCGAGTGGGCGTACCTGCCCACCTCGTGCTGTGCACTCGCTCTCACTCAGCCAGACGGCGGAGTTCTCCTCCGTGAGCGATGACACCCTGCCGCCCTCGAAGCAGGCCGACGGGTGGCTGTGCCACGCGTCGTAGTCGCCGGTGAAGCCCTCGGGCACGTCAGCGACCACGTAGCTGAGCCCCGCGAACTTCGCGTCGGGCCCGTCACCGTCGAAGAGGAGGATGTTTGGGTTCAGCATGTCGAACGCCGCGGCGCCACTGAAGCCGACGGTACTGACGTAGTGCGCGCCGATCCCGTATAGGCTCCTGCCCGGGTTGAACCAGCCGTCGCTCGCCGCGTCGGCGGCGGTCGGGTACTTGTTCGCCCACAGCGCGATCACCTGGTCGACCTCGGCCTTGGTCGCCGCGGGGAGCTTGTCGTAGGTGATGGTGCTCTCGGTGTGATCGTGCCCGGTGGCCGCCGAGGGGTCCGACGCGTCGTGGCCGTGGGCCGTGGCGGTTGTGGGAAGGGCATGCTCGTCGCCGGATGCATGCGCGTGGTTGGCTGTGCTCGGCGACACGAGAACCGCGGTCGTGCCCGCGAGGACGCCGACGGCGACCGCGACGGCCACGGCCGGCGCCGCGCTCTTCCAGCGTTCGAGCACCCTCGACTCGACCAGGAGCGCGACCGCGCCGACCACGATCGCGACTTCGAAGACCACGCAAAGGATGTCAGCCGAACGGGCCTGCCGGGTGCCGCCGTCACCCGTCCAGTCCGGCAGCCCGACGGTACGGCTGGTCGCCCACGCCGTGAGGAAGACGAGGTTCGCGGCCACAGCCAGCCACAGCCAGACACGCGTGGGTGCCACGAGCACGGCGAGCGCGAACCCGATCTGGAACCAACCCGCGGCAGCGAACGCCAGGCCCATGACCAACGATTCCTGCGCGTGCGGGGGGACCATGACCAAGTGGACGGCCCCCGCGCCACACGACAGCGTCACCAGCAGCCAACGCAGGAACGTGCTCGGGGCGTACCTGGCCGACGAAGCGGGATCGCGCGCCGTCCTCTCGTGCAAGGACTGGTCCGTCGACATCGTTCCCCTTAGGTCGCTTCCCGCCCCCTGAGAGGGAACCGTGCCACCTCGCGCGTGTTCATGTCAACAGTGGCATGTCATGCCGAGGGGCAGGCTCGCTTCGTAACTATAAGAGCATGACTGGCGACTATTTGTGATCGCGAGGGTCGCTGGTCGGGTCGCGATGGTGATTCGCCGTGGGCTGTACCTCATTGAGGGTTGACACCCTTTTGCCGCAGGAGCTAGCTTTCGCAACCTGTCGGTCTTGTCATGATCTGCCATTAACGTCTCGACGTGCAGGCCGGTCAAGGCTATTGACGTAAGGCGAGAGGGGAATGGCTGTGGTTCGACATCGGATGCTGGGGGTGACATGTGCGCTCGTAGCATGTGTTGGGTTAAGTGGGACTGCTTACGCGGATGCCGCGTCCCCGGCCGAAATGGGGCCTGTGACCGGGGGAAACGGTAAGCCGGTCGTGTTCGCGCACACGAACTTCGACCTCGCCTCCGTGGGCTACGCGCAGTCGGAGTACTTCCTGGAGGGGACGGCGGACGCGTACTCCCCGACGGCCCCGCTCACGACGGACGGGAAGTGGACGGTCCAACCGTCCTCGCAGCAGCCGTACCAGACGCGCGTCGTCGTGAACCGACCGATCCGCGACCGCGACTTCAACGGCACGGTGGTCGTCGAGTGGCTGAACGTCACCGGGGGAGTGGACGCCAGCCCGGACTGGATGCACCTGCACACCGAGTTGACCCGGCGCGGCTACGCCTGGGTGGGTGTCTCCGCGCAGGCCGTCGGCCTCAACGCGCTCAAGGCGCCGCCGATGGGGGACCCGGCGCGGTACGCCACCCTGACGCATCCCGGTGACAGCTACTCCTACGACATGTTCTCCCAGGCCGGTCAGGCGATCCGCGACAACCCCGACCTGCTGCTCGACGGACTGACACCCAAGCGTCTGCTCGCCGTCGGGGAGTCGCAGTCGGCGCACCGCCTCACCACCTACATCAACGCCGCGCACCCGCTCGTGAACGTCTACGACGGCTTCCTGGTACACAGCCGCATCACCCCCGCCGGCGCACCCCTGACCCAGGCTCCGCTGCCGGACGTACCGGCTCCGGCGCCCACCTTCATCCGTGACGACCTCGACGTTCCGGTGCTGCTCTTCCAGACGGAGAACGACACCGGCGGCCTGCTCTCCCGCCGGCCCGACACCCCCCTCTACCGGCTCTGGGAGGTCGCAGGCACATCACACTTCGACCTCTACGGCCTGCGGCAGGGCGCTAGCGACACCGGAGACCGTCAACCGGTCGCGGACTGGTTCGACTCGATGCTGCATCCGACGAACCAACCGAACCCCAACCACACCTGTAACCTGCCGATCAACAGTGGACCACAGACTTTCGTCCTACGCGCGGCGATCGCCAGCCTCAACCGCTGGGTCGCCCACGGCACGCCACCTCCTATGGCGCCACGCCTCGAGACGATCAGCGTTCAGCCCCTCCAGTACGCACTGGACGCGAACGGCACCGTGCTCGGCGGTATCCGCACGCCAGCCGTAGACGCCGCGGTGGCCAAGCTCAGCGGACTCGGTAACAGCGGTACCCCGTCCTGTCCGCTCTTCGGCGCCACCGTTCCCTTCTCAGCGGAGCAACTCACCGCCTTGTACCGCAACCACGGCGGTTTCGTCTCGGCATGGAACCGCGCGACCCAGGACGCGGTCCGGGCCGGGTTCCTCCTGCCCGAGGACGCCCGCCATCTCCTGGTCGTGGCGGCGCAGTCCAACATCCTCAAGTAGCGATTCCGCAATGCGCTGGGCCACCGAGAACCCGCAACCGCCGCAGCCGGAAGCCGACGACAGCCTGCGGCGCGACGCCCTCGTCGCACCGTCATCCCGCAGACAACCGAATGGACCGACACCCGACGTCTGAATGCGGCGGGCATGCTCGACACCTGTCGAGCATGCCCGCCCACGAGCGTCTCACTCACCGAACAGCGCGCGGGTCTCCGTGGAGGCCGGATCGTGCGCGTTCGCCATGACCAGAGCACTCAACAGTCTGTTCAGCTCGTTCCAAAGACAGGCCGTGCGGAAACTGTTCGGTGAGCTGGACCAGGGCACGGCCGAGGACCTGACGACGTTACTCACCGGCGGGACGGCCGCAGTCATCAACGACTGGTTGATCGACGGCGACGATCCCCTCGATCCCGAGGAATTGACTGACCGCCTGCTCCGCCTCGTGTTGGTGCTCGCCGGTAGCCAACACGTCCGAGTAGAAGGAGGTCGCGTGCGATGAACCTGAATCTCCTGTGCGCCGGTGCGGTAGTGGCCGACGGCGTATCCCTTAAGGCGCGACCATCGCACTCGGGTCCAGATCTCCAGCGGCGCGTTCCCGCGCTACAACCACAACCCGGACCCAAACGAGCCGCGGGAAACCGCCACAATCCCTCGCGTCGCGGATCAGAAGGTGTTCCACGACCCCGCCGCACCGCCCATGGTGATCCTGCCGGTCCGGCAACCGTAATAACTCCAAAGCCCGTGTAGTCGGCCCTCCACCCCTGTCAGCTGACCTGATGGCGGGACCAGGCAAAAATCGATGGAAACAAGGGATGCATGCAAATGCCAGGCAAGAATGCGGCCAGAAAGCGCTCAGCCCGCCTGCCCGGGAAGACCTCGGCTGGGGATGTACTCCGGCAGCACTGGATAGTTGTGAACCGGTAATGCGGGACAGTGTCGAGCTTCTCCCACTGATCGGAGCGTGACGATGGCCTACCCTCTCGACCCTGAACGTGCCGCAGCTAGTAGGACTTGATTAGGTCTGTCATTGGTTGTACTGACTGTCGTCTTCGTGTGTGTGGCGGTGGTTGGTATGGAACTGGGTGAGATGGGCCGTGTGCGGCCGGTGATCGAACGGTTCGCGGCGGA
>NZ_UBIZ01000278.1:0-438 GCF_900465275.1 Parafrankia sp. Ea1.12
CTTCGTCTACTGGGCCATGATCCGCACGATGGCCCACCGGCTCGCCCGCGGTACCCCTGTCCCACGCTGGACCCCCAGGAAGGCCACGGAGAGTTAATAGCCATCAAGATTCAGGACAGGTACTGAGGGAAGGACTACGTCCGGTTCACAAATCATCCGTATCGATGAGGCAATTTTATGTGGTGGAACTAGTGGTCCCGCCGAATTTCTTCGGCTCTTGACTGTGGTGTCGATCGTGCTACTGTCGAGGCGTCTCGGGTTTCCTGGGAGTGAAACATCGGTACATTGATTTTAGAATAGTGAGCGATTTTCGTGCGCCCAGCAGACTGGAGGTGACGCCGTGTAAGCGGCCGATCTACCTTTCGTAAGCTCGTCGTCGCTTGCCGGTGGAAGTCCGGTCCGGGTAGCTGCCAGGAGGCCCGGTAGCAGGCTGGCGGC
>NZ_UBIZ01000283.1:0-30188 GCF_900465275.1 Parafrankia sp. Ea1.12
CCAGCTCGCCAGGGCGTCCTCGGTCAGGTTGAGCTGGCCCAGGGTGTCGGCGAGGAAGGCGTCGTAGACCTCGGCGGGGGAGCCGTCATAGAGCGGGTCGACCTCGTCGTGCCACTGGCGGACCCAGGGCATGATCTCGCGCAGGCCGGCGGCGAGCGGCGTGAGGCGGGTGCCGTCCCAGCCGTCGTTGTCGCGGCGGTCGACGATCAGGGTGGCCAGCGCCTGCGCCTGCTCCCGGTGGTCGAAGCCGGCCCAGCCGATCAACAGCGTCGGGTCGTTGTCCCGGCCGGCCGGCCGGTAGGAGATGAACCGTTCCTTCGGCACGTCGAGCTTGCCCCGGGCCCGCCAGAACGACGTCTTCCGGAAGTCCTTCGGCGCGTACTTCGGCGGAACGGGAATCGCGTCGCGGATCTCCTTGGCCTTCGCCGGGGTCGGGGCGGCGTCCTCGGCGCGCTGCTGCTCCCAGACCGACTCCCAGTCGGCGCGCTTCACCAGGCCGGTGTCGGCGTAGCGCAGGGCGGCGAGGAACGGGACGTGCTCGTCCTCGACGAGGGCCGCGACGACCTTGGCCAGTTCCTCCCTGGGCCGGTAGATCTCGGCGACGGACACGAAGTCCGCGTCGGCGGCCAGCTCGCCGGCGAGCTGGCCGGTCGTCCACAGCCGCGGCTGCACCATGCCGTCGACATCGGTGAACCACAGGTCACGATTCTCCAGCCGGTCGAGCAGCCAGCCCCGCAGCGCCGCGTCCTGCAGCTTGTCCCAGCCCTCGGTCGCCCACCGACGCTTGTACTCAGGCCGCTCGATCAGCCCTATGTTCCGGTCAGACTCGATGACCGCGATCCGCTTCTCCACCAGAGCGCGGTACTCGGCTGGCCAGTGCGCGGGCGGCTCGGTGATCGGCGTTGATCGGTGCAGGTGATGCTTGAACCAGGACGTGGTCGTCTCACCGGCAGCCACGCGTCGTGCAAGGACGATCTCGAACGCCCGCTCTCCCAACTGGATCTCGGGTATAGCCGTCACCGGCAGCGTCAATTCGTCGGTAAGCAAGCCGTACTGCCGATAGACCTGCCAGTCGAGTTCGTCCTGCAAGGCGATCATGCGGCCGCGGGTGGCAAGCCAGCCGGCCTTCGCTGCCGCAAGGCTGCTTCGGGTGGGAACGGCATTGGTAGCGACAGCGGCCGGGCTCGCTGATGTTAGCTGCTGCGCGAGTCGGTCGACCTCGGAGGCGAGTCCCAGCGGGTATTCGACTGGCAGTGGGAATTCCTGCAATTTTGTACCGGTGAACTCGTAGTGGTTCTCCCACTCATCTGCGGCCAGCGCTGCGTAGCCGGCCTCAACCCGAGCGCCCCCTCCTGCGCCCTTGTTGTGACTTACCTGCTTGAGCCAGAAGCACGCCGTTGAACTGTTCAACACCCCCAGCAGTCGCAGATACTCTTCCTCTGGCGCCCCCGTTGGCAGCTTTATGATGGGGGCGGTGCGGTTGAAGACCCGACCTTCCCTATCCAGCGTAAACTGATTGTGTGTGCTGACGAATGCAAACGAAATGGTGTTTCCGTGATAACGATCGGCAAAGAACATTGAATACGCGGTCCACGGTAGCCCTCGCTCGATTTGGGTTTTTCCGAACGCGACTCGGACGCGCAACTGTGTCCGGTAAGGCCATAGGAAGTGCTCAACTTCCGCGACGGACGAAACGGGCTGGAGATTTGCGAGACGGTAGGGCCACAGCGCAATGACCTCGTCGCGGAACGCCCAGTCTCGTATATTTTCTCCATCGAGTAGAGGCTTGCGGTATTCGGGTGCTATCCCTCTTCGCTGAAGAGTGTTGTCGCCGACAATAAATGCTTCGTTTTCGCGAGTTACCGCCCCCGTGCCAACCTCTGCGAGTCGGCCAAGGCGAGAGGCGGTAGATCGATGGATCAGGCTCGTCACCGTAGAGGCGCCGCCGCCCGCAAGACTCCAAGGATGGGTGGTCAGACTACCACGCGGTATATCTGAGACGGACACCCACTCGCTCTCCGAGTCGGCATGCTGAATCTGTCTAATTATTGCTTGCCACACCAATCCGTTGCTCGCCTCATTCGGCACCGCTGGCTCGCCGCGTATACCGAGGGCGGCGCGAACAGTCAGGGTGCGCTTGTCCCGGTTTGAACGGCCGGTCAAGATGACTGTTGGAGTGCCGTGTCCTGGGATGTAGGCGCCGGAGGTGTCGATGACGTGGGTCAGCTCGGCTCTGTCCGCAAAGAAATCCTGGATTAGCTTCTTCCCAAACTCGCGCTTCATGAAGGAGTTGGCCGTGATCTGGCCGACCCTGCCAGCGCCTCGTCCCTGATCGTCGGCCCTAATTGCCAGTTCGAAGAAGCGCTGCGCGAACGGGACGGACAGTGCATAGCTACCCGCGCAGGCATCGTACATCTCGCGGTAAAGCGCGTTGAGCTTTTTGTCCTTGACGGTTATGTAGGGCGGGTTGCCGATGACAACATGGTAGCGCCCCTGTTTGAGGATTCCGGGGTGGTCGACGAGATCCTCGGTGGCGTAGGAAAACTCTGCGAGATCGTCACGATCCCCGTCGTACAGACCGGGTTGGCGATACTTTATCAAAGAGTCGCCGACGGCCACGTGCAGCGGAAAGGTGTAGCCCGCCGCCGCTGACAGCGAGTTCAGCCCTGCGGCGCGCAGTGCGGCGATGATAAGACGGAACCGGGCGATCGCTACCGCGTACGGGTTGATGTCCACTCCGTGGACAGCGTCCAGCGCGAGCCTCACCCACTCGAAGACGTCCTGGCTGTGAGCCTTGTCTTCCCACCTGGCAAACAGTCGATGGAAGGCGCCGAGCAGGAAGTGGCCCGACCCGCAGGTCGGGTCGATCATCTTGAAGTTCTTGAGGTCTTCGACCTCTTGGCCGAACTCCTCCAGGGCCGGCTTCAGCGTCAGGTCGAGGATGAACTCCTCGACGAACTCGGGGGTCTGGAGGAGGGCATACTTCTTGCGGACGTCCTCGGAGAGGTCCTGGTAGAGGTCGCCGAGGAAGCGGGTGTCCCAGTCCGGGTCGGTGAAGTCGTGGACGAGCTCCCCGGACTGGCGTACACGCCAGAAGGTGATCAGGTCCTTGGCCGCGTCGTGGGTCACCGGGATCTGGAACAGCGCGTTGTGCCGCTCGTCGAACAGCCCCGCCCCGACCGGCACCTTTGAGATCTCGCCGAAGGCGGCGAGCAGCCAGTCGCGGGCGGTCAGCTCGGGGTGCTGGACGTAGAACTCGTTCAGCCGCTCCTCTGCGAGGGTGAGCCGCGCCTCCGGCCCGGCCAGGTACGGGTCGCAGATCAGCCCGTTGTCCTCGCAGAACCGGACGAACACCGTCCCGAGCACCCACGCGACCGCGGCCTGCGTGACCCGCTCACCTAGCCAGGCCGACCAGGTGGCCGCCGTCCGGCCGACCTTGCGCGCCTGGTCGTACTCAGCCCGCAGCCGCGCACCGACCTCGGGCACGGCGTCGACCTGGGCCCGCAGGTCCTTCTCCAGCACCTTGACCTGCTGCTTGGCGTCCTTGAGCAACGCCACCCGGTCGATCATGATTGTCTCCCCACCCACTCAGCGCAACCTCAGCGTCATTCGCGTCCCCCGCCGGGCCTTAAGGATCTCAGGACGCCTTGCCGGCTAGTTCGTCCCCGTCGCCCGCAGCGCGGTGCAGGTTGCCCACCCACGAGTCCGGCAGCGGCACCCAGTCGCTGCCGGTCACCAGCTGTACGAGCGCGCCGTCGAGCCGTGGTGGCAGGCTCGGCTCGGTCGTCGGGCAGAGGAGCCACAGCGGCCGGCCGCCGGCCCGTGCCCGCTCGGCGAGCGCGAACAGCACGTCCAAGCCCCGGCCGTCGTAGCGGCCGAAGACGCCGGCGTCGTGCAGCAGCAGCGGCGCGGGCTGCCCGCCCGGCCCGGTCCGGCCGGCGGGGGCGTCGAGCAGTTCGGTGAGTAGCGGCGCGGCCCGTTCCCAGGCGAGCCGCACGTACTCGGCGAGGTTCGCGGCGGCGCGGCTGCCGGGCTCGGCGAGGTCGGCGCGCAGGATCGTCGCCCACGTTGGCTTGGGTCTCGGGTCGACCTCGGCGTGCAGGGCGTCGAGGAACACGGCGGCGACGTCGACCAGTCCGGCGGCGAACCGGTGCGGCTTCGCCAGCTCGGCGCGCGCCGTCAGGTAGTGGCTGCGCCGGACGGTGAGTGCCCGGAACCCGCCGGTCTCGGCGGCCGTGGTCAGGCGCTGCTCGGCGGTCGCGGCGGCGACCCTGCTGGGGTTGTCGTCGGCCAGTGCCGAGCGGCCGGTCCGGCCACCCAGGCCGGTGGGCTGGCGGACAACCGGTGTCGGGCGGGAGCCGAGGCCCGTCGAGGAGAGCAGGCCGTGCGGCTGCCGGTAGCCGCCGCGGGCGTGGTCCCACTCGAGGGTGAACCCGGCGTCGCGCAGCGGGCCGTCGAGCCGCGGATGCGGTGGCAGCTCGGTGTCCAGCCCTGGGAACCGGGCCAGCACCCGCTCGTGGATCGTCTCGACGGGAAGTGGATCACGTTCGGTGCGTTCGTCGGACCCGGTGGGCTGCGCGGGGATGGCGCTGGGGCGGGCTGGGAGGAGGACGCCGGCCTGGGAGAGCCGCAGGGCCCGAACGAGGCCGAGGGCGCGCGGGTAGATCTCCAGGCGGGCGTTGGTCGCGGCGGTGCGGGACGCGGCCGCGGCCAGCCCGACGAGGCGCGGCGCGGTGAGCGCCGGCATCCCGTCCGGGCTGGCCGCGGCGAGCTCGCGCAGCACGGTCGCCGGGCTGGGGAGCTCCTCGGCCTTCGCCAGCCGGTCGGCGACCTTGCCGAGCGCCACCGCGTAGTCGAGCAGCGACGGCGCCGACGGGGTGGCCGGGCCGTCGGCCTCCGTCACCTCCAGGGCGACCAGAACCCGGTCGCTGTCCTTGTACTTCCGCCGGGCCATCCGCGGCTCGGCGTCGAGGTCGACGGTCTCCAGCGCGGCCCGGACGACCGCCGCCGCCCGCGCCCGCGGCGCGCTCGTCCCCGGGGAGCTGCCCCGGCGGGCGAGCACCGCGGTGACCAGCTCGTCGAAACCCATCACCCGGCCGGCCTCGGCGAGGATCTCCACCAGCTCGCCGTGCACCGAGCGGACGGCGGCGTCGGCGTGCCAGGCCTTGCGTCGCGCGGTCAGCACCTGGGCGATCCGCCCCGGTGTCACGCCGACCCGCTCGGCGACCAGCTGCTGCCCCGGCCAGAGCGGCAGGTCCGGCACCGTGCCGGCGTCGTCCGGCAGGCCGAGCAGCAGGCGGGTCGCGTCGGCCTCGGTGGTGGCCCGCGCGGAGCGGGGCAGCAGCCGGTCGGCCACCAGCTCGACCGGCATCCGGGCGTAGTCCGTCGCCGTCGCGGGCTGGGCCGTCGGCGACGCACCAGGCGACGCGCCCGGCGGCCCGCCGGCCGGCGGGCTCTGCGGGGCCGGGGCGAGCGCGCGGCGCCACTGCCGGATCCGGCTCTGCAGCTCCTGGCGGGTCTTCCCGGCCAGGCCGGGCAGGCCGATGATGTCCTTCGAGCCGAGGTCGAGCAGGTCGCCGACGGTCGTCGAGTCCAGCCGGTGCGCCGCCGAGACCGCGCGCGGGGATAGACCAGCCTGCTCGAGCGGCGTGACCTCGGTCGCCTGGGCCGCGGCCTCGTCCGGAGTCAGCGGCTGCTCGCCGGCGGGCGGGTGGACGCTCGGCACCGGCGGTGTCGAGTCGGCGGCGCGGAAGACGGCGAGCCAGGCGTCGCGCATGTCCTTCAGCGAGCCGAACCGCCTGCCCGCGTCCCGGTCGAGCGCGCGCAGGAAGAAAGAGGTGAGGCCGGCTCGGATCGCCGGGTCGAACGCCTCCGTCGCCACCGTCGGCGGGCCCTCGGTGAACCGCGCCTCGGTGGAGCCGTCGCCCCACAGCGGCAGCTCGCCGGAGGCCATCTCGTGCAGCGTGACCGCCAGGGCGTACCGCTCGGCCTGGTCGTCGTAGGTGGTGCGGGTGCCGGCGCCGAGGAACGGGTCCAGGTAGCGGGGCGTGCCGGCGGCGGTGTCGCGCACGGAGTGGTTGGCCAGCGAGAAGTCGATGAGCACCAGCTGCCAGGTCCGGTTGGGCCGGCGGCGCAGCACGATGTTGTCCGGTTTGAGGTCGCGGTGCGCGACGCCCTCGCCGTCGAGGTAGTCGACGGCGACGAACAGGTCGCCCGCGAAGGTGTCCAGGTCGTCGACCGAGAGCCGGCCCTCGCGCAGCTTGCGGGCCATGGTCTGCTCGCCCGCGTGGTCGAGGACGAGCACGGTGCGCCCGCCGATGACTAGGGTGTCCTGCCGGGCCAGCCTGATCACCCGCGAGTCGCGCAGCCGGCCCAGCACGTCCGCCTCGTGCGCAAGCCGCGGCGCCCGCTCGTCGGAGAGCGCGACCTTCAGGACCTCGTCGCGGTTCGTCTTCTCGTTGCGCGCGAGGAACGCGCGGCTCGTCGAGCCGGTACCCAGCCGGCTCCTGATCCGCCACTCCCCGCCGACGAGGTCACCGCGCTCGGCCTCCAACGGGTCCAGCTCCGGCGCCGGCTCCGCAGGCAGGTCGATTGTCGGCGTGGTCGCGCTCTCCGGTGCCGCGCTCTCCGGTGCCGCGCCGGCCGGCCCTATGACGTCGTCGACGACGAGCTGCAGCCAGTCGAGGAACTCGCCGACGGTGGCGAAACGGTCCTCCGGCTTCGCCCGGGTGGCCAGCGCGACCAGGTCGTTCGCCGTCTCGGACAGCGAGTCGACGACCGCGGACGGGTGCAGCCCGCCGGCCTCGGCGAGCCGTGCCTTCAGCGCGTTGCGGGTCGGCGCGGGGGCCTCACCGGTCAGGATCAGGTAGGCGAGCGCGCCCAGGCCGAACACGTCGATGCCGACCGGGTCCGGGTACGGGGCGTCGACCTCGGGGGCGAGGTAGCTCTCCGCGGCCCGTTCCAACTGCGGCAGGAACCGGTGCGCGGGCTCGATGGCGAGCGCGACCGAGGTCTTCGTCATCGAACCGGTCAGCTGCCCCGTCGACGCGTCGATGTCGCGGGCCGCCGCCTGCCAGTCGCTGATTACAAGCCGGGGGGAGAGCCAGCGCCGCTCGCTCTCCGCCTGGTCGTCGCCGCGGCGGGCGGCCGGCACGACGAGGACGCTGCGGGCCGCGAGCGTCCGGTGGTAGAGGTGGCGGCCGTGTGCGTAGTCGAGTGTCTCGGCGAGCTCGCGGATCATTCGCAGCCGGGTGCCGGCGTCGAGCCGGTCGCCGTAGCGGGCGAGGTAGTGGTCGAGGCGCATCTCGTCGGGGTGGTGCCGGAAGATCAGCGCCGGGCCGGCCTCGTGCTGCTCCAGGCCGTCGATCTGGACGATGCCCTGGTGGTCGATGCCGTTGAGGACGAGGAACTCGCGCTTGGCCGCCGCCTCCCGAGTCCGGCGCTCGGCCTCGGCCGCGCCCGTCTCCACCAGGTAGATCCGCACGCGACGGCGCGCGGAGCTCATCTGGGTGTGCCGGGCGTGGTAGTCCTGCCACGTCGGGCCGGACTCGAAGGCCGGGAACTCCAGCTCCCAGGCGCCGACGCGCTGGTGGCGCCGGCTGCGCGCGATCCCGGCGGCCGGGAGCAGCGTCGCGAGCCGCCTGGACGTCTCCGGGCTGATCCGGTGGCGTTCGTCGCGCAGCGGCGCGTCCAGCAGACCGGACCAGATCGACGGGAGCGCACCCGCGGTGCCCGCCCTGACCGGGGCGCCGCCGCCGGCGGGCTCCGGGCCGAAGATCCCGTGCAGCTGGAAGTCCGGCAGCTCGACCTTCAACGTCCCGTTCGAGAGGAAGACCGCCGGCTGGAAGAACGGCATCCGCAGCCTGCCGAGCCCCTGCGCGCGGGCCGCGGTCTCCAGGAGGTGCTTGAGCTCCTTGGACTTCTGGTTCGCGAGGATCAGCGGATTGTCGAAGATCAGGTCGCCGCCGGACGGCCGGTGCTGGACCCAGTTCGACCCGGAGGCCGTCAGCCGGCCGGCCCAGCTCTTGATCTCGACGAGGTACACCCCGCCGCGGGCGACGACGAGCAGGTCGACCTCGCGCAGGTGCCCGGTCGACGCGACGAAGGTGAAGTTCGACCAGGCCCGGTACGGCTCGGCGTCCGGCAGCAGTCGCTGGACGTGCTCCAGTGCCTCCCGCTCATGCGGGAACTGTGACGCCGTGACCGTCGTCCAACGCCTGTCCTGCACCCCGTCTCCCCGCTGCTCCCGCCGCCACGCTCCGAACGACGACCCCCGCTGCCCCAGCCCGCGACACTAGCCCAACTGCACGAACCTACTTACACGGCGAGCTTCTTGAGCATTCCGTGGAGCTGCTTGATCTGACGGTTCTCCTCGGCGGTCAGCGGCTCCGTGCGGAAGTGCGCGACCGCGTTGCGGATCTTGCGGACATCGTCGAGGAGCTCGATGAAGGCCGTCTGGTCGACGAACGGCCAGCCGAGCTTCTGCCAGTTCGCCGGCACCTTCAGCAGGTACTTGTAGTTTCCGAACATCATCTCCGCGACCCGGTCGGTCTTCTTCCCGGTGGCCTTCAGGACGGCCGGGTCGTGGTCGAAGATAGGCGTGAGCAGGCCACGGATGAGCCGCTCGATCTCGCCGATCACGAAGAACGGCCGGGCGAGGTCACCGAAGCGGGTCGCGACGTCGGCCATCGTGACGATGCCGCAGATCTCCCCCTGCTGGTTGCGGACCAGGACGTAGTCGGACGCCGTGATGGTGGCCAGCGCCGCCAGCAGGCTGTCCGTGTCGTGGACGACCTGTACGTCGTTGTAGGTCGCCTTCGCGAGGGTGGGCGCGTGATCGTGCGCGTACAGCATCGCGACGGACTGCCAGGTCACGACCCCATGGAGATGGGACGCGCCTTCCAACACCGGGATCTGCGAGTACTCCCACTGGAGCATGCAGGTGATCGCCTTGTGGAGGCTGTCCCTGGGCCCGACGGTGCAGAGCTCCCGATGGTCCGACAGCAGGTCGCCGACCCGCAGCGTCCCGCCAGGGAGTTCCTCGTCGGGGTACTCGCCCGCCGCCTCCTGCCCGGCCGGTTCCTCCTGTCCGCTCGGTTCCTCCGTGCCGTCGTCCGCGGCCCGCTGCGGCGGGATCTCATCGGGTGATGCCGTGGTGTCGTCGGGTGAAGGTGATGGGTCGGGCACCTCGGTGGCCGGCGCGTCCTGGGGATTCGCGCTGGGTGGGCCGTCGTCCTGAGCTGGTCGCGAGACCGGAATAATCTTGATCTGGGTGTCGAGGGGGCCAGCCTCGAAAGTCGGCTCGGTCGCCAGCCGGGCCTGGGAGAGCTGAACGCGGATCGCGGAGATCGCCGCGGGGCTGCGGACGCCGTAGTCGAACCGTTCCAGCAGCTGCCGGATCGTCAGCTCGCTGTCGACCAGCGACGTGAGGATGTCGTCCATGCGGGTTGCCTGTGATCTCTGTGTTGGGCGGTCAGCCGGCCGCGACGACAGGCGAGGGCGTCTCCCGGCCCGCGGGCTTGCCCATCGCTTTCTCGATCAGAGCGAGCAACCGCTGGATCCTGTCCTCGTAGAAGGCGCCGAAGTCATTGGCTCGGAGTGTCTTCGGGTCGATCCGCTGCGAATCGACAAGATCATCGATCCAGTCGGCCGGCAGGCCTGACTCGCGGGCGAACATCTCGAGGTAGGTCGCCGGAGAGCGCCCGCCGATCGTCTTGGCCGCACGCAGCGAGAGGGGCGTCTTGTTGATCACACTGGTCATCCGAGGATCCTTGGTTCCGGCGCGATCGAACCAGGCCTTCGGGAAGATCTGCCTGAAGTCGACCGTCTCGGTCACCAGAGTGTCGGCGTTGATCGGCGCGTCGGTCGCGTACCAGTCGTAACAGCCCTGCTGCAACAGCAGTGCGAAGACGCCCTTGTAGGCGGCGCTGACCTTCGTCGTCATGGTGTGCAGCCGCTGCTCCTGGAACGCCGCCTCGGTGACGGTGTCCGGATTCCTGCCGGTGCCGTTAACCCAGTCGACCATCTGCTCGACGTCCTTCGGGAACCGGCTCTCGGTGGTACCGCCGTAGAGCTCGCCGAACACGCCACACCAGTACCAGCGGACGATCTTCTCGTGGGTCTCCGGCCGGTCGGTGGCCGCCCCGAGGACGGTCCTGATCGCCGCCAGCGGCACGAGCTGTGTCCGGTACGGCAGTTCGCCGCTACGGAAGACGCACTGGCCCTGGAGAAAGTCGCCGGCCCAGGCGAGCGCCTCCGTAACCGCCGGCGACCATTTCCGGTAGTCAGCCAACGGGAGCGTCAGCAGGTCCCTGCGCTTGCACCGGATCGACGGCGCGTCCGCGGTCCGTCGCGGATGCTCGGCGAGGTAGCGGTGGCGCTTGTGGTAGCTGATGACCAGCATGAGCGCCTGCAGGAAGTCGATGTTCTTCAGATCCTCCAGGACCGGGTACTTCTCGCTCAGTCCTTTCGAGATGCCTTCCCAGTCCTCCTGAAGGTTGAACTCCGAACCGTGCGTGGACGTGTACCCACGGTTGCCGGCGTAGGTCGCCGTGAGCAGTTCGAAGACGTTCAGGACGAGCCCGCCGGTGTTGACCTTCTCGAACACCGTGCAGACGGCCTCGTTGCTCGTCTCCTTCGGGAGCTTGACCCAGGGCACGCGGAACTGATTGATCCTCTTGAGTACCTCGCCGTTGAAGCGCCCCCAGGTGCGTCTCCGGTCGTCATCTACTGCGTAGATCCATCCCCAGTCATTCGTCTCCATCGAGTCCAGGCTGAGGTTGAGCGGGAACATCCCCGCTGCGCACTCCTTCTCCCGGCTGCTCAGGTCGATGACGTCGTCGGGCCCGGAGCCCCGGCGCAGCAGCCGGCTCGCCGGCACGGAGACGATGGCCTCCTCGCGCTCGTCCTCGCTGCCGATCGCCCGGACGATGTCGATGTAATACCAGACCGACAGCTCGTTGTGTCGCTCGTCCTCGGTCTGCACGGGCTCGCGGGAGACCAGCGCGTGGTAGAGCGAGGTGAGGCGCTGCTGCCCGTCCAGTAGCAGATGCGCGGGGACCTCTCCGTCGGGAACCTTCGTGCCCTCCAGCGGGCGCGCCTTGAACTGAGCCTCACCGCCGGTCTCCAGCGACATGATCACTCCGAGCGGAAACTCCCGGGTGACCGTCGCGAGCAGCGAACGGATCCGCTCGTCGTCCCACTTCCACGCCCGCTGGAAGTCCGGGAGCTGGATCTTGCCAGTGGACACGTCCTTGAGCAGCGTCTCGAGGAGGGTGTCGTGCACCGCCACCGTGCGTTCCCCCTGTCACCAGATGGTCGCCAACCGTTGGAGTGTCTCCACGCTCCGCGCTGGCGATCGAACTGTATCGACTCGACAGCGCACAACACGACACGTCAGATACGAAGGCGGACATGTCGGTAGCGGAGGCGAAGCCGGCGAGCGGGCGCCGAGTTGCCGACCCCGGACCGCGAAGTCCCAGAGGTGTCAGACCGCCGAGCAGATGCGGGCCTGTCGCGACGCCGACGATCACCGTCACCGTACGGGCCGAAGTGCCCGAGACCCGCCAGGTTCACGGAGCGCCTGTTCGAGTCGGTAGATGATGTAGCGGTCGGCGTGGTCACTGGGCATCGCCCCTGGCCAAAGCCCGCGTGGTGACCGGTCGGACAGTGATTTCAGGGTCAGCAACCAAGATCAATCGGTTCGGATGCTGGTGCGCAGGGTCGACCATGTTGCGGCCGTGCGAACCGCCTCCGCCTGGCCGAGGTGCTGGTGCGGGGGCCGGGCGGGCGGCGGCGACTTCGGAGGACACCCGCGGTCGCCACCGGGAGCCGCCGGGTCAGCGCCAAGAACGTGCAGGGAGGGGGAGGCCCTCCGTCTGCCGCTCATTCGACGGTGTCGCCCTGGTCGTCGGCGCGTACGGCGGTTGGCCGGGCCGCCTCGACCTCGGCAGAGTCGATCGTCGGCTCCTTCGTGTGGTCAGGTGTCGTCAGGTGCCGGAATACGGCAGCCGCATGCCGATGGTCTGAGCGTCGCGCGCGGCGGCCAGGTCGAACTGTCGGGCTTCGTCATCATGCCCGGCGCGGCGTAGCGCCTGGGCGAGCCGCCGCCGGGAACGGATGACGAACGGCACCCCGCCGGTCTTTTCGGCAAGCGCCAGCGACGACCGCAGGGCGGCAATGGCTTCGTCCACCCGGCCCAGTGCCAGGGCGAGCCCGCCCCGGTACAGGGCGGCGGGGCCCATGCAGGTCAGGCCGAGAACAAAGGTCACCAACGTCTCGCCGTACCCCGCGATGCGGTCCGCGAGGCCGGTCGCCCAGTCGGCCATGTCCGGGACCGCGTCGACGACCTGTGTCACGATCTCGGCGAGAATCACGACGTAGACCGGTTCCATGGCACCCGGAGCGACGTCGGCCAGGTCCGGCCGGACGAGGCGGCGGACCTCACGTGCCGCAGCCTCCGGGCGTCCGGTCTCCGTGAGCGCGAGGGAGCGGATCAGCGCCCACTCGGCGATCATCTGTTCCTCCATGTCGTACACCTGCGGGAGGAAGTCGCCCATGGTGCCGCGGTCCCAGGCGGTGATGCCGTGAATTGTGGTGGCGGACTGGGTGAGCGCGTTGATCGCCCCGGGCGTCACGCCCGGTAGTGACCCGCCCAGTACGGCCGCGACCTCGGCGGCCTGGTCGTACCGTCCGGCGTAAAGGTGATGCATCGCCTGCCAGCAGCGGTCCAGAAGGTCGAAGTCAGGGTCACGCACCTGGCGCAGCCGCCGGCTGAAGGCGGCTGACTCGCCCTCCGCGGCTTCGACCCGGCCCAACTCCCAAAGGACAGCCCGACGCAGGTGCCGGGCCACCAACTCGCCGCCGGGCGGGCCGTCGGCCGTCGCCAGCAGCGTGTCGGCAATCGCCAGCCGAAGGCCGGCGTGCTGCGGTGTCCAGGCCGCGAGCGCCCGGGCGATCAGCAGACCGGCGGGTTCATCGGTCGTCCCGGGTCGGGCCGCGCGCTGACCGGCGAGCACTTCGGCTGCCCGCAGGATGAGACGGCTCGCCGCTTCCGGCTCCCCGTAGCACGCGCGGACGGCCGCCGCGGCGAGCAGCCGGAAGCGGAGGTCCTGTTCGGTCGCGGGCAGCGCGGCCGCCGCGGCATCCAGATCGGCGATCAGGCCCGGCACGGGAACGTAGAACAGGGAGCTGTAGCCGCCGACCACGTCGCCGGCGCGGGTCAGGGTCGCGAGTCCCGCGCGGACGGTGTCGCCGTTCGCCGTGGCGATCCGGGCGGCCTCGGTGAGCACCTGCTGTGCCTCCGCGAAGTCGGCGGACCGACGCAGCGCCTCGCCGCGGATCACCATCAGGTCGACCAGCAGGTCAGGATGGTCCCCGGGGACGAGGTCGAGACCATGGCCGGCGAGCGTCGCCGCGTCCTCGAACGCGAACTGCGCGAGCGCGGCCCGCGCCGCGGTCGCCTGCGCCTGTGCGGCGCGCAGGTCGGTATGTCCGGCCGCGGCGGCGCGGAGGTGGTGCGCGAGCACTGCGGCTGGCACCGACGCTCCCTGGTGGGCCACCAGGGCGTCGGCGACGAGGCCGGCCAGGCGGGCACGCTCGGCCGTTCCCATACCGACCAGCACGGCCTCCCGGACGATGTCGTGGGCGAACCGCAGTCGGCCAGGGGCGGGCACGTCGGCCAGCCCGGCGGCGACGGCGATGTCCACCGCGTCGAGCGCGGCGGCCTGGGTCATGCCGGCGGCGGCTGTCACCACCGGCAACGCCGCCTCGCGGCCGACCACGGCGGCCGCCGCGAGGAGGGTCGTCATTGCGGCGGGCATCGCGGCCAACCTCGCGAGCACGGTGTCCCGCACCCCGGTCGGCAGCGTGCCGGCCGCCGCGGCCTGGTCGACAGAGGTGGTCGCCGCCAGTCGGGCGAGCTCGACGACGAAGAAGGGATTGCCGGCGGTGCGGTGGCGGACCGCCTCCGCCTGTTCGGGGGTGGGCGCCATCCCGCTCACGGCGCCGAAGAGCCGGCCGACGTCCGTCGGCGGGAGCCCGGCCAGCTCCACCCTGGTCAGGGCGGGGTGACGGGCGAGCACGCCGAGTAGCCGGCGGAGGGGCTCGCCGTCCTGCGGCGACTGGCCGCGCCCACCTGCTGGGACGGCGGCGCCGAGATCGCCGTCGTCGGCGTGATCGCCTGGGACGGCCTTCCCGCCGCGCTCCGGGCGGAAGCTGCAGACCAGCAGCACAGGGACGTCCGTCAGTTCACTGGCGAGGATCTCCAGCATCGCGATCGAGGCCGGGTCGGCCCAGTGGAGGTCCTCGAGCAGCGCCAGCACCGGACCGGCGGAGGCGAGATCGGCCAGATGGCGGCCGATCGCCAGCGCGACCTCGAAACGGACCGGACCGTCACCGTCCCGGCTCGCACCGAACGCGCCCACCACTTCCGCCGGGAGGCCACGCAGCAGCTGCCGCCATGGCCAGTAGACAGGGGCGCCGGAGACCTGCGTGCAGCGGCCCCAACGGACCTGCGCCGGTACCCGCCGGGCGAGTTCCTCCAGCAGCCTGGTCTTGCCGATGCCAGCCTCGCCGGACAGCAGGGCCACGCCGGTCGCCCGCTCGGTGGCGGTCCGCTCCCACGCCTGTTCGAGGGCGGAGAGTTCCCGGTCTCGGCCAAGCAACGGCAGCCGGCCGCCGGCGGCCGCGGGGGCGGTCGCGGCTGCCGGCCTCGTGCCGGAAGCGGCGCCCGGCGAGCCGACCCAGGGGTATGCGGTGCGGGGGATGCCAGGGCGGGGGATGCCGGGGCGGATCAGCCCGGCATCCTGCCGCAGGATCGCGGTCTCCAGCTCCCGGAGCTCGGCCCCCGGCTCGAGACCCAGATCGCTCGCGAGGGTCTGCCGTGCCTGACGAAGCACGGTGAGCGCGTCGGCCTGCCGGCCGCTGCGGTACAGGGCGGTGGCGAGCTGGGCGTGTAGCCGCTCCCGCAACGGGTGCTGGCCCGTCAGGACGCGCAGCTCACCAATCACCGCATCGTGTTCGCCCAGGTCGAGCCGGACGGCGAGAAGGTCCGCCCGGACGGCCATCTGGTCCTCCGCCAGCTTCACCCGCGCCGCCTCGGCTGCCGCGTGGCCCTCCAGGTCGGCGTACGGCTCACCCCGCCAGAGGGCGAGAGCACGCTCCAGATGAGCGCGGGCGCCGCCCGGATCCCCACCGTCGAGCGCTCCCCTGGCCAGCGCCCGCAACTCGTCGAGGTGCCCGGTGTCGAGATCGGTGGGGGAGATCGCGAGGGCGTAGCCGGAGCCCCGGGTGACGAGCAGCCGGTACGGCGGGCTGACCTTCGGCTCCAGGACCCGGCGCAGCGCGGACAGGTGTGCCTGCAGCGTGGACCGCGCGGCGGGCGGTGGTTCCCCCTGCCACAGCTCGTCGGCCAGCGCGTCCGCGGTGACGGTGACGCCGGGCCGTAGCAACAGGAGGGTGATCAGTTCCCGGCGCCGCCGCGGGCCGAGCTCCAGCGGGGAGCCGTCGCCGGCGGTGGCGATGGTCGGTCCGAGAACACCGAACCGCACGGGGGAGGAGCCGCTCACCGCTCCGATCGACCCTCCCGATTCGCCGCCGCCGGCCAGGCGCCAGCCGGACGCAAGGCGCACGCAGGCCGTTCACCGCCGAACGGCCAGCGTAGTCGGCAACAGTCGGCCCTGGCGAAGGGTGCGGCACGCGGCCGCCCCAGTCATGAAGGAGAAGCCATGTCCACACTGGAATCACAACCTCTCGCTGGCGCGCCGCGGGTGCCGCGCTCGGCGCGGCACCCGGAGGCCGCCGTGCCGGCGTGGTCGGATGACGCCACGCTGCGCCGGGTCCTGCTCGGTGCCGGCGGCGTCCTGTTCGCGCTGGGGAACCTGCTGCACCCGCTCGAGCACAACGAGGCGGCCGAGCAGGCGGCCACCTGGTCCGCTGCACACCTGCTCTTCGGCATAGGCGGTGTGCTGGTCGCCGCGGGGCTGCCGCTTCTGGCGGGCCGCCTCGGGCCTGGCCGGCTGGCCCGGGCCGCCTACGCGCTGGTCTGGGTCGGGTTCGTGACGATGCCCGCGAACGCCTACATCGAGATGTTCGTCGCACCGAACATCGACCACCACACCATGCACGAGATCGAATCCGACATGACGCTCGTCGCCCTACCGCTCGCTTTCGCGTTCATCATCGGAGTTCCGCTGCTCGGGATCGTCGGGTGGCGGGTCGGCGGGCTGTCCAGACCGGTGGCCGCGGGTCTCGTCATCGCCGGCGTGACCCTTCTCCTCGGGCCGGGCCTGCCCGTGACGGAAGGCTACTGGATCATCCCGGCTACCGTCATCGCCGGCCTCGCGCTGGCGGCCACCGCCCTGCCGTGGAGCGACAACAACCGGCCGCGACGAGGCGGGAGCTGAACGGGTGGGCCCGTTCCACACCACTTCCGGCACCGCCCGGGGCGGACCGCGGACGGTCCTCCCGGGCAGACCGGCGCCCGTCCCGCTCGCCACCGCGGCGACGACCGGCGGCTCCTACGGGCTGCTCCGGATCCAGCTGCTGCCCGGCGACGAAGCGCCGTACCTCGTACACCATGGTGAGGATCGGTCGTTCGTCGTCCTCGACGGCCGGATGCGGGTCGACACCGCTTCACGCCGCCTCACCGCCGCCACCGGAGACCTCGTCTTCGTCCCCCGCGACCAGCCGCACCGGTGCCTCGCCCCGGACGGGCCGGCCGACGTGCTCATGCTGTTCACGCCGGGTGGGGCCGAAGGGCTCTACCTCGCGCTCTGGCCGCCGGGGCACGACGCCGACCTCATCGTGCGGCTATCGGCCGAGTACAACGTCGACGTGCTCGCCCTGTCTGCCGAGGCGCCGGACGAATCGAACCATCACGACGGTTGACGTGCCTCCACATGCGGTCCGCCAGCAGCTGGTCAGCGCCGGATTCGATGCTGGCCCGGGATGCCCGGGGGCACTGACCTGAAGCTGGTCGGCGGGCTGAGCACCGAGCAGATCGCCCGGGCCTTCCTGGTGCCGACGCCCACGATGGCGGCTCGGATCACCCGGGCCAAGAAGGCGCTGCGAGGGGTACGCGGCGACGGCGGGGTCGTCTACAGCCGGGGGTCGACGGGCTCCGACTCCAGCGCGAGCACCGCGAAGACGCACTCGTGGACCCGCCAGAGGGGTTCGCCGGCCGCTGCGCGTTCCAGCGCTTCCAGCCCGAGGGCGTACTCCCGGAACGCCAGCGAGCGCTTGCGTCCCAGACCGCGGGAACGCAGCCGCTCCAGGTTCGCGGGCTCGGTGTAGTCGGGGCCGTAGATGATGCGGAGATACTCCCGGCCACGCACCTTCACGCCGGCCTGGGCCAGGCCGCGTTTCCCCCGGACCAGCCCGGCCAGCGGTTTGACGACCATTCCCTCGCCGCCGGCGGCGGTCAGTGCCTCCCACCACTCGACCCCGGCAGCGACCGAGGCCGGGTCGCCCGCGTCCACCTGGATCCGTTCCGTGGTGACGATGAGGTCCGGATCGGCGGCCGCCAGTCGGTCGGCGACGCCGAGGTGCCAGAGATGGTCCCGTCCCACATGGGTCGTGCCGGCCGGCCACGAACCGCCCCAACCGGGGCCGCTCGCGGCGTCCTGCGGTGCCGGTCCCGTCGCCAGCAGCATGAACGGTGCGAACCGGACTCCGTCGAGGCCGTCCACCGGCCAGCAGTAGCGCTGGTAGGCGGCGGTGAACGCGTCGGCGTTCGCGGCCCGTCCGCGGGTGCGGTCCAGCAGGTCACCGACGTCGATCCCGCGAGCCGACGCCTGGGTGAGCGCGTCGACGGCGACTGGCAACGCGGCACGGGCGGCTGCCCCGGCGGCGGCGTACTGCCGGCGGATGAGGTCCTGGGCCTTCGCGCTCCACGGCATGATCTCCGCGTCGAACACCGCCCAGCCGGCTCCGGTCTCTGCCCAGAGTCCGCTGGCGGTCATCGCGGCCCGCAGCCGGGCGAGCAGTGCTTCGGTGCGATCGCGGTCGAAGAACGGCCGGCCGGTCCGGGTGAACACCGCGCCGGTGGTGCCGTCGGTGGCGCCGAACCGGGCCGCCGCGACTGCCTCGTCCCGGCAGACGACGGCGACTGCCCGGGAGCCCATGTGCTTCTGCTCGCACAGCAGGTCCTCGACGCCGTCCGCCCGGTAGGCCTCGAAGGCGTCCGCCGGATGTTCGAGCAGGCCGGGGAGCTTCGAGGTGGGTGGCGGGCTCATCGTCGGCGGCAGGTGGACGAGCCAGCGCGGGTCGAGGGCGAAGCGGCTCATCACCTCCAGGGCGGCGAGGGCGTTCTCCTCCCGCACCTGCACCCTGCCCCCGTGCCTCGTCTCGACGATCCGCCGGCCGAGTACGTCGGTCACGTCCAGGATCTCCAGGCCCGCGCCCGCCGTGCCCGTGCCCGTCGAGACTGTGCCCGCCGACCGCGCCGGCTCTGACGGTGACAGCAGCGGGAATGACGAGAGCAGCGCCTCGGCTGACGGCAGTGCCTCGGCTGACACCAGCGGTCCGGTTGTGGGAGGCGACCCGGCCGAGAGCGGCGACTCGGCCGGCGCCGGGTCCGTGGGGCCCGTCCCGTTCCCGCCGGTCGGGCGGATCGGCTCGAAGTAGACCTGCGCCGCCGGCACGGAGACCAGTTCCCGCTCGGGATACCGCAGTGCGGTCAGCCGTCCACCGAAGACGCAGCCGGTGTCGAGGCAGATCGTGTTGTTCACCCACTCGGGCTCGGGGACGGGCGTGTGACCGTAGGCCACCATCGCCCTGCCCCGGTAGTCCCGTGCCCAGGGGTAGCGGACCGGTAGTCCGTACTCGTCGGTCTCACCGGTGGTGTCGCCGTAGAGCGCGAACGACCGCACCCGGCCCGACGCCCGCCCGTGGTACGCCTCCTTCAGCCCGGCGTGCGCGACGACCAGGCGGCCCTCGTCGAACACCAGGTGTGAGACCAGCCCGTCGCAGAACCGGTCGACCTCGGCGCGGAAGTCGTCGCTTTCCTCTGCGAGCTGCCTGAGCGATTCCGCGAGGCCGTGGCCGATGGTCACCTTCCTTCCGCGCATCGCCCGGACGAGCTTGTTCTCGTGATTGCCCGGGACGGCGAACGCCTCGCCCGCGGAGACCATCCCCATCGCCAGTCGCAGGACGCCGGGCGTGTCCGGGCCGCGGTCCACCAGGTCACCGACGAAGACCGCGCGCCGACCGTCCGGGTGGCTCGCGCCTACCGCCCGTCCCGCGTCGTCGTGGCGCAGGGCGTAGCCGAGCCTGGTCAGGAGCTGCTCGAGTTCGGCGCGGCAGCCGTGGACGTCGCCGATCACGTCGAACGGCCCGGCGACGTCGCGCCGGTCGGTCAGCAGCCGGGTGTACTCGATCGTCGCGGCGGCGATCTCCGCCTCCGAGCGCAGGACGTGGACCCGCCGGAACCCCTCGCGGGCCAGGCCGCGCAGCGAGCGCCGCAGCTCGGCCTGCTGCCGGCGGACGACATGCGGGCCGAAGGCACGGTCGGGTCGCGTCGCGTTGCGCGCCAGGCAGACCGACTCCGGCACGTCGAGGACGATCGCGACCGGCAGCACGTCGTGCGACCTGGCCAGCTCGATCAGGGACGCGCGGGACGCGCGCTGGACGTTCGTCGCGTCGACGACCGTGAGCCGCCCGGCGGCGAGCCGCTTACCGACGATGTAGTGCAGGACGTCGAACGCGTCGGGGGTCGCGGCCTGGTCGTTCTCGTCGTCCGCGATGAGCCCCCGGCAGGCGTCGGACGACAGCACCTGCGTCGGACGGAAATGCGCCCTGGCGAAGGTCGACTTCCCGGACCCGGTGACGCCGACGAGGACGACAAGGCAGATCTCGGGAATGGTCAGCGGCGCCTGCGGAAAGTCGCCCCCCGGCAGAGGACGGCCGCCTGTCGGTGTGCTCATCGGCCTTCCCCCGTCCCTGCTGGGTGCTCTCCGACCGTCCGGTGCTCTCCGACCGCGCGGTGTTCTCCCGCCGGCAACCGTTCGAGTATCGCCAGTTGCGTGGGCTGACCGACCTCCGGATCGTCGACGCCGACTCCACCGAGCCTGGCCGTGTAGGGGTACCGGGCGACGAGGCCGCCGACCCAGGTGGCGAACTCGTCCCGCGTCCACTCGAAACGGTGGTCGCGGTGCCGCAGCGCACCGGACGGCAGGCCCTCGTACCGGACGTTGTACTCGATGTTCGGCGTAGTGACGATCACCAGGCGGGGCTGCGCGTGGCCCAGCACCACCTCGGCGAGCGCGGGCAGCCGGGGCGGGTCGACGTGCTCGACGACCTCGGAGAGCACGATCGCGTCCAGGCCGGTGAGGCGGCTGTCCCGGTAGGTCAGCGACGAGACGATCAGGCGTAGCCGGGCGCGGACCTGGTCGGGCATCCGCTCGATCCGCAGCCGCCGCGCGGCGAGTTCCAGTGCGCGGTGGGAGACGTCGACCGCGATGACCTCGGTGCAGGTCGGCTCGGCGAGCAGTCTCGCGACCAGCTTGCCGTCGCCGCACCCGACGTCGGCGACACGGTGCGCTTCCGAGGCGCGCAGCGACGCGAGGATCGCCCGCCGCCGCAACTCCGCCAACGCCGGCGGCCGCGTCTCGCCGACTTCGCCGCTCGTGCCCTCGGCGCCCGCCTCGCCCGCCTCGGCCACCTCGGCGACCTCGGCCACTTCCGCCTCGGCCACTTCTGCCTCGGCCACTTCTGCCTCGGCCACTTCCGCCTCGGCCACTTCTGCCTCAGCCACCTCTGTCTCGGCCACTTCTGCCTCGGTCGCGACCAGGCCGGGCTCGAAGCCGGTGCCGAGGCTGTCGGCCGCGAGGTCGTCGACGGCCGCGAGCTGGGTGAGCGCCGTGGTGGCCAGGGCCCGGCGGTGCGCGAGATAGCGCCTGGCGATCAGTTGCCGCTCCGGATGCCCCGGCAGCCAGCTGGCCCCCTCGCGAAGGAGTTTGTCGATCTCGTCCCGTCCGACGTAGTAGTGCTTCGCGTCGTCGAGGACCGGCAGCAGGATGTAAATTTGGGTGAGCGCGTCGGCGAGCCGGAGAGTCCCGGTGAGGGTGACGTCGTGGTGCGGTGCGTCGCCCCACTCCGGGAACCGCGGGTCCAGCGGGAGCGGGACAGCCGCGACCTGCCACCCCAGCGGTTCGAACAGCCGCCTGGCGAGATCGGCGCCGCCGGCCCGGCAGGGCAGCGACGGCAGCCTGATCTCCAGTGGCAGCGCGGTCGCGGCCAGCTCCGGCCGGGCCTTGCATCGTCCCGCCATCGCCGTCGAGAACACCGCCGCCATCGCGACCGCGAGCAGACTGGATGCCGCGTACGTCCGGTCGTCGACGTACTGGGCCGCATCCGCCCCGCCCTCACCGCCGCGCCTGCCCGCGGTACCTGCCTGCCTGTTACGGACCAGCCCGACGGGGTCGATCTCCAGCAACAGCGCCGCGGTGCAACGCTCTTCGGTCGCCTCCGGGTAGAAGACGTGCGCGCTGCCGGCGGCGGTATCGAACCGCTGCGCCTTGTCCGGATGCTTGTGGAGCAGGAACCCCAGATCGGTGGCGGGACGGTGGGTCGTCGACACGGCAAGGAGCACCTCGCGATTCTTCCGGACCCGAACACCACCCGTCGCCCCGATTTCGCCGGACACGTCTTGGCCAGTTCGACCTGCGACGGCGGCGCCGGGCGCGACGACTGAAGCCGCCCCACGCCAGGCGGGTCCGACCTCACGACTGCACCTGCTTTGACAGGGCGAGGGGCCCGGCGCCGATGAGTTGCCCGGCGACCCAGCCGATCGGAGCGGCCAGCGTCGAGCAGGTGACCAGGCCGCTCGACCCGATCGTCCGACACGACCGGACCCATCCCGGGGTTTATCCAGGGGTGCTTCGTCGCAGCCGTGGAATTCTGTCGAAGTACACGGCGAGCTTCGCGGCTTGGTCGAAGAACTCCATCACTTTCGAGGAGTCCTCGTCGAGGTGGGCGAGCGTCTCCGCGCCGAGGTAGAACGCGACGGCCGCATTGGCGAGTACGGGCATGCGCACCAGGTTGGCGAACGGCTTGCCGCTCAGCAGCGTGGTGAGCACCTCGGCGGCCAGCACCTCCCAACGCCGAGTCTCCAGCGTCAGCTGGGTGGCCAGCCGCGACCCCGGCCGCGCCCCGGCATACAGCTCCTGGACGGCGGAGATGTGCCCGACCTCGGTGTCTTCGAGGTAGAGCCGGCGAAGTATCTCCACCGCGCGCCCGGCCCGGTCCACACCGGACAGCTCGTCCCGGTACCGCTGGGTGCGCGCCTCACAGGTGTGGGTAAGGGCTGCGACCAGGACGTCGTCCAGATCGGCGAAGTGGTAGTAGAGAACGCCGGGGGCGAATCCGCCGGCCTGAGCGATCGCCCGTGCGGTGGTGCCGGCATAACCGTGCCGCACGAGGCAGGCCAGGGTGGCGTCGAGGATCCGGCCGCGGGTGTCAGACAACGCGTATCGGCCGAACGCCGTTAGCGGCGAGGTAGCCGTCGAGTCGACGGGCGAGCGCCGCGAGATGGTGGCTGGGCACCTGTGGGTACAGATGGTGTTCGAGGTGGTAGGTGAGCTCGAGGAACACAGCGGGGATGATCCTCCCGCGCAGGGTCCGGGTCTGTGTCAGGGGTGTGTCGCCGTAGTCGTGGTGCGGCAGGTACACCGTCAGAAGCGGGTACACCCAGCTCCCGACGATCGCCATCAACGCATATACCAACACGGCCGAGGTGTACGGCCACACCAGGGTGCCCCCCGCGAGCGCCACCACGGGCGCGGCGGCCTCGGCGAGCAGCCAGCCGCGGTCGTGTCCCCGCAGGTAGGACCACCACCACAGCCGTGGCAGGAACACCGGGCCGTAGCCCACGGCGCCGAGCAGCGACAGCTCGGCGGGATGTCCCTCCGGATCATCGGGGTGCGGGAAGAGCTGGTGGTGGCGGGTGTGCGTGGCGCGGTAGGCGTGCCCGCTCTCAAGGAGGACGAGCCCCATGGCGAACAGTGCTCGATCGGTGGCCGGTCCGGACAGGCCGAGCGTGCCGTGCACCACGTCGTGGGTGACCGTGACGACCGCGACGAAAATTCCGAAGACGATCACCGGTGTGAGCCACCACCAGCCTGCCCACGCCGCCGCCGCGAAACACAGCACGCCGACGAACGGGCGGGCGAGCGCGATCCACCGCTGCCGGCGGGTGGTGACGAGCAGATCGGCACCCAGGTCGGCCAGTGCGGGCGGACCGGGCTGACCGGGAGGATCGGGCGGACCGGGAGGACGGGACGGGCTGAGCGGGCCGGGCGGATGGGGCGGGTCCAGGGAGGTCATCGGTTGAATCCCCCCTCGCGCAGCATTCCCTCCGCGACGATGCGACTGCCCAGCACGCAGGCCACCGTGCCCAGACCCGGCCAGGTCGAGTCTCCGACCAACCAGAGCCCGGGGCCGCCGAGGTCGTGCGGAACGGCGTGCTGATTGGTGTTGCGAAGGTGCTGACGGACGCCCCCGACGGCGCCGGCCGGGCGGAAGCCGAACCGTTCGTAGCTGCGCGGCGTGCCCGTCGCCGCGAACACCGCTCGCTCTCCCAACGACGGGTAGGCGCGGCGGGCACACCCGACGAGCAGCTCGCCGATCCATTTCTTGCGCTGCTCGTATTCGATGTCGTCGAGTCCCACCCATTCGGACAGCTCGGTGTGGGTGGAGATCATGACGGCGCGGTGCCCCGGCGGCGCGCTGAGGGTGTCCCCGGGTTCGGAGACGGAAACGAACATGTTGTTTCCCTCGCCCAGCGGGCGATCGTACGACTGCAGGAACTGATGGTGCGTGAAATTCTGCCCACGCACCTCGTCCTCGGGTACTCCGAGGAATACGACGCACGCGCCACCGAGCGCCTGCGCGTCGCGTTCCAGATATGCCCGCAGCCGGTCGGCCACCGGGAGCCCGGCGCAGATCGCGGCAGTGGTGGCGGCGGGTACCGCGGCCACGATCCGGCGGGCACCGATCGCGCCTCGGCGAGTCGACACCCGGTAGGCGCCCGGCTCGCCGTCAATCCGCGAGACCGCACACCCGGTGCGCAGCCGGCCTCCCAACCCCCGGTAGTGCGTGACGAGCGCCCGCCAGAAGCCGTGCATCCCCCCGGCGTGTCGGCTCAGGCCGGCGCCCCGGATCGTCACGCCGAGCGCCGCGTTGATCAGCGGCGCATCGTCGACGGTCGCGTGCACTGTGTCCTCGACGAGCATCGCCAGTAGTCCGACGAGAGCCGGGTCGTCGCGCAACCCGTAGCGGCGCAGTGCGTCCCCGAGCGTCCAGTTCAGATAGCGGGCGAGTGGGACGCCGGCCGGACCGAGCGCCCGCAGGTCGTGCAGCGCGTCCGCCGGCCGGCGTACCGGGAGGCGCACCCCTGACCGGCTCGCCCGCCAGAACGTCTGCGCCAACCGGTCGAGCAGGGACCACAGTCGCCGATGCCGGCCGGTGTCGCCGAGCATGCGCCGACGCTCGGCGTGCCACAGCGCCGGATCGCGGTGCAGCACGACCTCGCGATCGGGCAGGTGGGCCACGTAACCCGGTAGCTCGCAGGCGTCCAACGGGTTCATTCCGACGCTCTGCAGCAACTCGAAGCCGACGCCGCCCGGCGCGAAGTCGACGAGCGTGGTGGCGCCCACGTCGAAGGAGAATCCGCGCTTTCGGAAGTAGCCCGCGCAGCCGCCGGCATGGCCGTGCGCCTCGAGTACCACCGTCGACAGGCCGGCGGTCTGCAGCCGAAGCGCCGTCGCCATGCCGGCCGGACCACCACCGATCACCGCCACGTCGAATGACTCGGTTACTGTCGGCACGTCCTGAACATCTGTTCTGAACATTTGTTCAGAATGCGGCGAAGGGTCAGGTGAGTCAATGCATTCGGTCGTATTGATCAAGAAATCGCGGGAGACCCGCGCCTCGCGCGCGGACCGAGTCGACCTCAGGCGTCCCGCCTCGGCGGCGATACCACCGTTCGACCCGGCGGATCCGCGATCAGGCCCGAATCGACGGGGTGGAGCGCACTTGACCGACACCGTGACTACGCAATACGGATGTACCCGTCACGGTCGGGTCGGAGGCGAACGGGGATCGCGGGTCGTCGGGGCGCCGCATCCCTAGTCGCTGGTTGGTCAGGTTGGGGCGACCAGTGGGTGGGAGTGGCCCACGTGGTCAAGCAGGGCTGTCAGTTCCGGTGGGGGTGGGGCGGTGGACCAGCGGTGCCAGTACGGCTGCAGACGCGCCCAGGGGCTCAGCCAGCCGCGGACCTGTCGCGGTGTGTCCTGCCAGACGATGCGGCGCCGTGGATTTTTCCCTCGCCGCCCCGCGGTCCTCGCGGGGTGTTTCCTGGGCGTGGTCGGAGGGTGGCGCGCTCAGCAGGCTGAAGGTGAACGCCAGCATGACCAGCTGCCAGTGGCGCACGATGGCCTGTTCGGAACGGACCTGGAAGTCCGCCCAGCCCAGCTCGTGCTTGGCCGGCTTGTAGTAGTGCTCGATCCAGTCCCGTAGCCGGTAGATCCGGTAGACCTCGCCCGCGTCCGCCTCGGCGGTCGAGAGGTTGGTGGCCATGAACCAGGTCGAGTCGGCGGTGAGGACCCTCGGGTCGGCGGTGGCGGCGATCAGGCGGGTGCCGTGGGTGGGTCCGTAGCAGGGGCCCTAGTTCCAGTTCGGCGACGTGGCGCACCAGCGGTCGGTGGTGGCTGTCGGTCAGCACCAGGCGCCGCCAGTTCGCCCGTGGCAGGCGGGTGGCGGCCTCGGTGGGGGTGAACGCCGGCGGGTGGGTGGGATCGGCGACGACCTGCCAGGTGCCGTGGCGGGGGCGCAGGGCCAGTACGTAGCGGATTCTGGCCGCCTGCAGGCGCCCCTCGAGCTTGGGGTTCTCGCCGTGGACGCAGTCGGCGACCACCGCCCGGAAAGGCACTCCGGCGCCGCGGGCTTCCTCGATCAGGTCCCAGGCCAGCTCCGGTTTGGTGGCGAACGCCGGGTCGGCCTTGCCGGCGGGTAGGCGGGAGGCGGGCCGGTAGGGCCGCACCCCCAGCGGCACGTGGCGGCTGCCGTCAGCCCAGTGACTGGTGACGGCCACAACGCCGTTGGCGGTGCGGCCGAGCTTGCCGATGTACTGCTGGGCGGCCAGCACGATGCCATGGCCGCGCTTGCGGTCCCCGGTCTCGTCGATGATGAGCACCCCGTTGCCATGCGGCCCCAACTCCGGGTGCCGACGCCACAGGTCCACCCGCCGCGCGCCCAGGGCGTCGGGATCCCAGGGCGCGTCGTGCAGGAAGTGGTGCAACCGCTGCCGGTCCGCGCCGGGGACCAGAGCGGCAAGCTCCGTCAGCGTCTTGTTCCGTTCCCGGGGCAGCAGCAGGCCGATCAGATACTGCCGCAGCGCGGTGCGCTCGGCCACACGACAGAACAGGTCATCGAAGTCGCCGCAGAACCGGTCGATCGCCTCCGCCGTCGGCGCGGTCGGCTTGCGAGGAGTAGCCATCGGGCACCTCCCACCGGAACAGCCCCAGCCAGACACCACCAACCGTACGTCCGCCTTCCCCAACCTGACCAACCAGCGACTAGCCGGGCCACGCCCCCGATCACGTCGGCGGCTCAGGCCGAGAGGTGCAACGGGAGCCTCTTCAGACCACGGACGACGACCTGCTCCCGGTAGGCGACAGTGTCCTCGGCCAGCGCGAACGAGCTGGTGCGGCTGATCAGCGCCCGAAAGGCGATCTCCGCTTCGAGGCGGGCGAGGGGCGCGCCGAGACAGTAGTGGATTCCGACACCGAGCCCGAGATGGCGCCGCGTCCGGTCGGACCTGGTGTAGCGAGCCACGAGGAACCGGTCGGGCTCGTCGAACGCCTCCGGATCCCGGTTGGCAGCCCCGATCATCATGATCGCACCGTCACCGCGCGTGAACGGACGTCCGCCGATCTCGGCGTCCGCGAGGACGGTGCGGGCGATGAACTGCACCGGCGGGTCGAACCGAAGCATCTCCTCGACCGCGGGTCCGACGAGGGCTGGATCCGTACGCAGCGCCGCGAGCTGCCCGGGGTTCCGCGTGAGCGCGAGAATCCCGCCGCTGATGAGATTCGCTGTCGTCTCGTAGCCGGCCACCAGCAACAGGGTGCACAGTTCGAGCAGTTCCCGTTCGGCGAGTACGTCACCGCGGTCATGGATGGCGACGAGCCGGCTGAGAAGGTCATCGCGCGGTTCCTCGCGGCGACGGGCGATCAGGTCGAGAAAGTAGGCGTCGAATTCCACGGCCGCCCGGTTACAGGCCGCCTTCTTCTCATCGGTCAGCAGATAGTAAGGGTCCAGTCCGAGGGTCAGCGCGTCCGCCCACCCCCCGAACTCCTCCTCGTCCGCGGCCGGCACGCCCAGCAGCCGGCTTATCAACCGCAACGGCAGCGGACGCGCGAACGCCGCGACCGCATCGATCTCGCCCCGCTCGATCGCCTCGTCGAGCAGCACGTTCGCGAGGGATGTCACCTGCGGAGCCAGGGCCTCGATGACCGCCGGGGTGAACGCCTTACCCACAAGGCGCCGCAGCCGGGTGTGATCGGGCGGGTCCGCCCGTAGCAGTGAACCGAGGCCGTCGTCCATTCCCGTGCGATAGTTGATGCCGTCGGTGTACCCGTGCCCAACCGCGGGATGCGTGAGTACGGCGGAGGCCTCGGCGAGGCGGGTCACCAGAGTGACCGTGCGGTCGGCGATCTCACCGGGGATGAAGGCGCCGACTTCACGGATCTCCCGATACCGAAGGTAGGGGTCCGCAAGCCGCGTCGCCGTCACCGCGGCGATGATCGCAGCGGTGCCTCCCTCGGATGTGTCGATGCCGTCCACCGTAGTCACTGACCGTCTCCTCCCCGCGCGACGTCGCCGCAGGCGCCGGCGCACCCCGCGGCGACCGGACGTTCTCACAGCACGACATACGAAATCGTGTCCGACACGTGTGCGCACGCAAAAAGTCAGCCGCCGCCTCTTGGGGCGACAACTTTCAATCATTCAATCGGTTCTCGTCGAACAGGCTCCGTACCAGGCCGCCGTCGTACTCCGCCGCACTTCTTTTATGCGCGGACAGCGACCGGAGCCCACGGGGTGAGGCCGATCTCAGATCGGTGACGGCGCGGCCGGCGTTTCGGCCGGCGGGCCTGCCACGGGAGCGCGGGGCTGGTAGGCCTCGTCGCGCTGACCGTGACGGCAGCCACCGGTCCCGACCGGCGCCACCGGCACGTCCGGCACGTCCGGCACGCTGTCCGCGCTCAACGCGGCGAGCACGACCGAGCGGACCGGTCGTTGGAATTCCGTCACGCCCACAGCCAGGGATTTACTGGAACCGGACCGGAAAGCGTTCGATGCCACGCAGGACGAGGTTCTTGCGGTAGGCGAGGTCGTCCGTGAGTAGCGTCATCGTTGTTTCCCTCCGGATGAGTTCCTGCAGCACGGCCTCCATCTCCAGGCGGGCAAGCGGCGCGCCGAGGCAGTAGTGGATTCCCAGACTGAAGGTGAGATGACGCTTCGCGGGTTGCTGGCCCACGTACCGGGTGATATCGAACCGCTCGGCGTCGGGGAACGCCTCCGGGTCCCGGTTGGCCGAGCCGAAGAGCAGAGCGACGCCGTCGCCCGCGCTGAACGTGTGCCCGGCGAGCTCGGTCTGCTCGTGGGCGAGGCGGCAACAGTGCCGAATCGCGAGCCGCGTTCCTGGCGTACCGACGAGCGGTGGACCGGCGTGCACGTCGCCCCGGCCGGCGAACAGCGCACAGCCTGATTGCACCATGCCGGGACCGACAGCAACGACTAGACAACACTATGAATCGGCGTGGGATATCGAGAGCTGGATCTGGCTGGTGGCGAGACCGTGATCCCCCTTCCACCCGACCGGCGGGGGGTGATCTTGCGGGGGGCTGGTTGATGTCGTCGATGAGGTGTCTGATCTGATGGCCCCGGCGTCCATACGGGCTGTGGAGAGGAGACTTCTGAATGGCCGTACCCGATGGCGAGCTTGACCTGCCCGTACCCGTACCGCGGGCAGCGCGGTCACGGCCTGTCCGCCCGTGGGAGCAGCCGCGGGTGCCTCCTGGTCCGCCGGTCTCGGCCCAGCTGGCCGGGTTTCTAATCCAGTTCGCGCCGCTGCCTGCGGCCGTGGTGGGCTGGTTCCTTGCCGGGGCGCTGGCTCTCCCGGCGGAGGCCGGGGCGGTGGTGGGGTTCGTGGTCCACCAGCTTCTCCAGGGGTTTGTCGTTGTTCCGGCCCTGCTTTGGAAGAGATCAAAGCCGTGCGGCGAGCAGGTGCGCGACCGTGTCGTTGCAGCGGGCGTGCGGCTGGGTGTGACGGTGTCTGTGTGCGGACGCTGGGGAGCCGGCGGGGCCGGGTGCGCGGTGTAGGTGTTCTTCTCATGCCGCCGGGTCGGGTATGGGTGGTGGTGGCGGAGGATCTGGCGGTGACGAACCCGGCGGACCTTGACGCCCTTGTCGCACATCAACTCGCCAGAGCCCGCGCGGCGGCTTACCGCCTCGTCCTACCGCTGATGCTGGTGGTCTGGGTGGCGTTGGTGGTGCTGGCCGGTCAGGTGGCTCCTGACGGCGGGCTCGAGCTCGCCATTCAGACGGCCAGCTCGTCGGTCTGTGGGGGATAGGCGTACGGGTCCGGTCCCCCCTCGGACATCAGGCCCACCCGGATCATCCCGGCTCCGCGGGCCGCGGGCCGCGTGCCTCGGCCCACGGCCCAGGCACGCGGGGCCCGGACCCGTCCTCGACGCGGTACATCGGTAGCCGGATGCTGAGCGCCGCCCAGACACGAGCCTCGCCGCGATCTGGTGGTTGGTCAGGCCTTCGGCGAGCGGCTGGACGACCTGGCTCCGCCCGGGCGCCGGGCCCTGCCGCAGCTGTGCAACAGACCTGAGGCGCTGATGTCCCGCCGTCAAGGGCGGCATCACGAACACCCGCCGGGAGCCACCCGGTCAATTCCTGCCGGATAATATCCCGGACCGATCATCTGTCTCACGAATGACATCTTCAGCATTGGTGCTCGGCTGTATTCCTCCGGCATCGTGTTACCTGTTGATACTGATGATTAATGTGTGAAGTTCTGTTGATCAGAGCTGTTCCCAAGTCAGTCCGGTTTCGGTGAGGAACCCGACGAGGAGTTCGGGTCGGTACTGCATGCGTTTTAGCCCGTGTTTGACAGCCTG
>NZ_UBIZ01000551.1:0-8060 GCF_900465275.1 Parafrankia sp. Ea1.12
ACCCGCCGAGGTCCTCGCCGAAGCCACTCGACACGTGGCGCCAGACGCGATCATCACCCGGAACGGCGGCCCGTTCCACCTCGACGACTCGATCCGCGCACTCCTGCGAGATCACGCCGCGTGAACCACCATCCGCCCGCCCACCTCATCGGCCCGGGGTGATGCCGAGGGTTCGGGCCACAACGGACAAGGTCGGGCAGGGATATACGTCGAGGCAGACGGCGCACTTCCCGTCGATGTCGTGGTGCAGCTCGGTGAGCTCGCGGGCGCCGCTGGTCCAGGGGAGGATGCGGGCCGGGCTCCACTGGGCGATGTGCTCGGCGACCGCGGGCGCGACCCCGGTCATGCCGGCGACCTGGCGGGCGTTCCAGATGGACGCCCCGGGAACATCGCGAGCGGTCTGTTCGAGCTGATCCAGGCGGGCGAGAACATGGGCGCGCAGATCCGTCACGACAACGATCCTGCCGGGGGCCGAAGTCTGGGACGCCGGACCTTCGGCCCGTCGGTGGGATCCGCCGGGGAGCTGTCAGCCGGGGCGGCTCGCGGCCTTCCGTACCGCGGGTGGTGACCATGCTCCGCACAGGACCGCGGGGTCGGGTGCGTAGAGCCGCATCGTGACACCCAGCGGGCCGAGCGGGGCCGGCAGCCAGTTCGATTCCCGAGCGGATCCGGGGGACGCATGCTGGATATGGAGATCGAGCGATCCGTCAGCGTTGTACGTCAGCGGATCCCTGTCTCCGAGGGCGAACCGGTTGAGCCGGTTGGCCACCTGAAAGCCGTGTTTGTCGTACATCGTGATCGACCAGAACGCGGAGACCGGAGGGAGCTCGTCGCGCTCGAAGTGGAGCACGTAGTCGACGGATCCGTCGAGCGGGTCGCCGTCCGCGTCAGTGAGCAGCAGCGGGTAGACGGCTTCCTCTGCGGGGTTGGCGCCGAGACCGATCATCGCGACGGCGGCCCGTTTCATGTAGTAGTTGCCGTAGACGCCGATCGAGTCCGTGTTGGTCTGCCATCCGTTGGACACGGTCGCCATTGTCGAAACTCGCGCGGTCATCGCTTTCTGAGCGGTCCGGGGCGCCGCCGCGACGGCATCCCGAACGGCCCGGCCCTGGCGGTTCGAGTCGAAGGACTCGCCGGGAACCAGGCCGAGCGCGCGCATTCTCCGGATCTGTGACCAGTCCGTGACATGTGGCGGGTGAAGCTTCATCAGCTCTGCCGCGCGCCTGAAGAACTCCTCGCCGGTCATGGCGTTGATGACGTCCAGGGGCGGCGTCGTCATGTCGATGTCCGGGTCGACAGCCCGGGTGGTCGCGGCGATCGGAGCGCGCCCCCAGTCCGCGAGGTGGGAGAGCTGGAATCCGTCCTGCACCTTGTGGACGGCGTCGTAGTCGGCCTCGCCGTTGGTCTGCGTCCGGCCGATGATCCAGACGTGTGGAGTCGGCGCGTCGATGCGTCCCACGCCCGCCGGCAGGCGCCCGCTCCACCCGGCCGGCACCAGCGCCCAGTCTGCCGCGGCCGTGCCGCTGGAGCGCTTTCCGGGGGTGGCGAAGACATCCGTCCACATGTCGAGAACGGGCAACATGTAGTAGCGATCATCCGTGTCGGGCGCGGAGACCACCACCGGTCCTTCGGTCAGATCCACCCAGGCCGAGGAGTAGAGGGTGTCGAAGTTCGGCCGGACGACCATCCTGAAACCGGCGTCGGGAAACTCCCGGATATGTGCGAAATGGTTCATCGGGGCCCGGCCCGGCGCCACTCCGGGCTCGACATTGGTGGCTTGGAGTCGGGTCAGCTCCATGGTCACGAGCGGATAGGCAAAAATGTACGCTTCGACTGCGATGGCAGCCACCTGATCCCGCTGTCCGGTCATGAGTTCCTCCCCATTCCGGCTGGCCACCAGACGATGACGGAACGATTCCCCGACGATCTGGGTATCAAGTCTTCCTGCGACGCCTGATCTTCGGCATGTCCCTGGTCGCACGCGGGGGCGTGATCGTCCGCTGTCGGTGGGCGGCGGGGCGCCGGGGGGTGGATGTTGCAGGATCGCCGCTATTGGTGACATGAGGCTGTCGTAAATTTTGTCGATCGAAATTAGGGGGATTGATGGATCCTGAGCGTTACGTGGCTGACCGGGTCACGTTCGGGGGGCCGCTCCGGACCAGGGTGAACGGTGCCATGTCCCGATGACCGGCTCGTCAGCGGAGGCGACGGCCATCCCGGTGATCGGATCGGACGCGGAGGCGGTCGCCGCGGCACGACGCTACGCCGAGTCGATCGCCGACACGGTGATCGAACGGGACCGGTCGGCCGCCGTGCCGGTCGAGGCCCTGGCGGCGCTGGACGCCAGCGGTCTGCTCGGCATCACAGTGCCGGCCGAGCACGGTGGCGCGGAGGTGTCACCAAGAACCCTCGCCGAGGTCATCCGCACGATCGCCGCGGTTGATCCGGCCATCGCGCAGATTCCGCAGGGGCACTTCCTGTTCGTCGACGTGCTGACGCTCTGGGGGACGGCGCCACAGCAGCGGCGGCTGTTCGCGGAGATCCTCGCCGGTGCCCGGCTCGGCAGCGGGCTGGCCGAGCGCGGTGGGCGGCACGCACAGGACCTCGGCACCAGGCTTCGCCCGGACGGCACCGGGCTGCGGCTCGACGGGACCAAGTACTACAGCACCGGGTCGATCACCGCGCGGTGGATCGGCGTCAGCGCGCTCGACGAGGCTGACCGCCTGGTGCTGGCGTTCGTCGAACGCGACGCCCCCGGAGTGTCGGTGGACGATGACTGGGACGTCATGGGCCAGCGCGCCACGGTGAGCGGCACGACGACCCTGCGGGCCGTACCGGTCGACCCTTCGCTGGTCATCCCGTACCACCGAGCCTTCGAGGTTCCCCAGCAGCTGGGGGCCCGGGCCCAACTCGTGCACGCCGCGATCCAGGTCGGGATCGCCCGTGGCGCCCTGCGGGACGCCGGGGAGTTCGTTCGCACCCGGGCCCGGCCGTTCTTCGAGGCCGCGTGTGGAGGCTGGGTCGATTCGGCGGCGCAGGATCCGCACACGATTCTGCGCTACGGCCGGCTGGCCACCCGGGTGCGGGCCGCCGAGGAGCTGCTGCGTTGGGCCGCCGACCGGTTGCACGAGGTCGGGCGATCCCCGCGGGACGCGCGGCAGGCCGCGGAAGGCTCGCTCGCGGTGGCCCAGGCGAAGGCGTTCGGCAGTGAGGTCGCCGCCGAGGTGGCCAGCGATCTGTTCGCGCTGTCCGGCGCCAGCGCCACCGACGAGCGCCACGATCTGAGCCGGCACTGGCGAAACGTCCGCACCCACGCCAGCCACGACCCGGTGGACTGGAAGTACCACCACGTCGGGAACTTCCTCCTCAACGACGTGCTGCCCCCCAACCGCGGCCAGCTCTGAAGCGGAGACGCCCGCCGGTCGCGGGGATCTGGGCGGGTTCACTTCACGGCCCACAGCCGTACCGTGCTGTTTGACTCCGGCCGACTCGGCCGACTCCGGCCGGAGCTGGCAGGTCGATAGGTTGGTCGGTATGACGACGAGCGGCCTGCCGCGCGTCCGCGTCGCCCAGGCCGCCGACGCGGAGCAGATCGCACGTCTGCTCCGGGCGTTCAACGCGGAGTACGACGAGCCGGCGCCCGAACAGGGCTGGCTCGCGGATCGGGTCGCGCTGCTGCTCGGCCAGGGCGCGACGGCCGTGCTGCTCCTCGAGGCGTCCGCGGACCGGGACGACGCGGACGGGCTCACCCTGACGCGGTTCCGGCCCTCGCTGTGGGACGACGCCGACGAGTGCTATCTGGCCGAGCTGTACGTCCGGCCCGCGTTGCGGGGGCGCGGGCTGGGCCGGATCCTGCTCACGGCGACGATGGAGCACGCGAGCCGGCGTGGGGCGACGTACATGGACCTGACGACGACCAACGCCGACACCGCCGCGGTCGCGCTGTACGAGAGCGTCGGCTTCGACCGCCACGAACGCCGCGGCCCGGGCACGGACTCGTACTACTTCGAAATAGATCTGCCCGGCCCTGACAGCTGAGGCGGCGCGCACGCAGGGAACCGCGCGGTACGCCATGGCACTCGGGCACCGTCGGCGCCACGTAAAAGGCTCTGTTCCAGTACGGCACATATTCTGTTCGCGATATGGTGGAAGTCCCGGCAAAAAGGCTGTGCGCCGAGTCGGGACGACGGTCGACATCGATGCGTGTCCCATGGTGGACGTCAGTTGATTCTGTCACCGGGCCGGCCCATCCCCGATGCGGATCGAAAAGCAGAGAACGAGGAGCGCGGAATGGCAAGGACGTCGGCGCCGGCGCCGAATGCGGGAACCATCACCGACCTGGAGGCCGCGGTCAGGCAGGAGCGCGCCGGGCGGGCGGCGATTCATGCCGACGAGCTACCGCCGATCCCGGGGCTCACCATCACGGACCATCTCGTTCCCGGCTCCGATGACGACGTGAAGGTACGGGTGCGTGTTTACCGCCCCGAAGGCCGGCCGTCCCCGCTGCCGCTGGCCGTGTACATGCACGGGGGCGCCTTCGTGCTCGGCAGCCTCGACATGGTTCATCAGGGCGTCGCCCAACTGGCTCTCGGTACCGGGGCGGTGATCGTGTCGGTCGGGTACCGTCTCGCCCCCGAGCATCCTTTCCCCGCCGGCCTCAACGACTGCTACAGCGCCCTGCGGTGGGCCTCGGCGCATGCCGAGGAGCTGGGTGCCGATCCGGCCCGGATCGGGCTGGCCGGGGTCAGTGCGGGTGCGACCCTGGCGTTGGGGGTGGCCCTGCTGACCCGCGACCGCGGCGGGCCGGCGGTGCGTTTCCAGAGTGTGGTCATGCCCACTACGGACGACCGGCTGGAGACACCGTCCATGCGGGACGCCGTCGACACCCCGGTCTGGAACCGCCCGCTCGCCGTCCAGTGCTGGCGCCTCTACCTCGGCGAGGGCGTGACCGAGGCCGACCAGTACGCGGCTCCCGCCCGGGCCGACGACCTCACCGGGCTGCCCCCGACCTACCTCGCCGTCGGCGGCGAGGACCCGCTGCGCGATGAGGGGATCCTTTTCGCGCTGCGGCTCATGCAGGCGGGGGTGCCGGTTGATCTGCACGCCTACGCGGGCGCGGCGCACGGTTTCCGCGACCTGGACATCGACACCGCGCGGCGCGCCCAGGAGGAGCAGATCTGGGCCCTACGGCGCGGCCTGGCCGCCGACTGACCGGATGTCCTCGTCTCCTCTCAGGACGGGCAAAAACAGATCGCTCGCGGTCGATGATGTCGGAGATCGTGTCACCGGTCCCGCCACCGATGTAATGGTTCTCCCACTGGGCATGGAAGAGAAAGGCCAGCAGTGCGGCCGGAGCCCGGATGTCGGTCAGTGAAGGCAGTACAGGCGCCGAAGGAGTGGGACGCATGCGTCCGGGTAGCTTATGGGAGATCAGTATTGTGTCGACCGCTAAAAGCCCGCTAATTCCGTGATCCCTCGGCGTGCTGCCGGAGGATAATCCTGTTCGCGTCCCACGATGGCCGAGGTGTCAGCCCGGGTGGTGGCAGGCGACCTGGTGATCGGGAACGACCATCCGCAGCGCCGGTTGCTCCGCCGCGCACCGGGGGCGGGCTCGGGGGCAGCGGGTGCGGAACCGGCAGCCGCTCGGTGGCCGCAGCGGTGAGGGGAGCTCGCCCGGTTCCGGCACGTCGGCGCGACCAGGGCGTCCCGTCGGCGGCGGTGGAGCCTCCGCAGGCCGCGAGCTGGCTGACGGCCAGCACGGCCAGCGCGGCCGCACCCATCGAATTAGTGGTAAATGCCAAGATTGGAGGGCTTTGGTCGTGCGCCGGCCCGGTCCGCCGGGGCCGGGCGGCCCGCCGCCGTCGTCCGCGTAGGGTGGGCCGGTGCGCAGTGCGAAGGTCGCGAAGTCGGCTGCAGCGGCGGAGTCGGCTGGAAGTGTCGGCACACGAGGCAGGATCGACAAGCGGCAGGCGATCCTGGACGCAGCCTTCGCCGTCTTCGCGCGCGAGGGTTACGCGCAGGCGAGCATTGACATGATCGCCTCCGAGGCCGGCGTGGCGAAGCCGACGATCTACAACCATCTCGGCGGCAAGGAGAACCTGTTCCGGCACGCGATGGCGGCCGCGGCGGACAGGACCACGGCCAAGAGCCTTGCCGTCGTCAGCCGGCTCACCGCCGACGTGGCCGACCTGCCCACGGCGTTCACCGACGTCGGCCGCGCGCTGCTGGAGTGCTACTGCGCCGCGGATTCCTGGGCGCTGCGCCGCCTGCTGCACGCCGAGATCGTCCGGTTCCCGGACCTGTTCGACATGATCGGCGCCAATGGGCCGAACCAGGTGGGGGAGGCGTTCGCGGACCGGCTGGCCCGGCTCGCGCTCGCCGGCCGGCTGCGGCTGGCCGACCCGGTCGAGGCGGCCGAGCAGTTCCTCGCGTTGCTCACCGGCCCGGTCGCGCACCGTTCCGCGCTGGGCACCCGCCCGTTCGATGACACCCAGATCCAGCACACCGCGCGGGCCGCGACCGCCACCTTCCTGCGTGCCTTCGCCGCCGCGGCGCCGACCGAGGTACCGCCGGCCGAGGCCCCGTAGCGAGACGTCCCGCCGGGTGCGCCGGTTCCGAAGCGCGCGCGGTACGCCCGCCCCGCCTCGCCGGGAACGGCGGAGAGCAGCTCCTGGGTGTACCGATGGCGCGGGTCGGTGAACACCTGCTCCACTCGGTGTCCTTGGCCACGATGTGGTCGAAGTTCGCCTTGACCGCCTCCGCGTCGAGCTTGGCGCCGTCGTGGAAGGTGACGTCGTCGCGCAGCTCGAAGGTGTAGGTGCCGCCGCCGTCGGATCCGTAGGCCGCGGTGGCCAGGGTGACGGCGAGGGCCGCGAACAGCCCTGCTCTTCGTGCCGTTCGGCGCGATGGCATTCAGGTACTCCGTACACGGTATGGATAGGGATCACCACCCTGGTGGGGTGTTCTAAAGCCGCGCTGAAATCCCTGGCTCGGTGGCTGGACTCACCGCCGTGGCCGCGCTCGCGAGCAGCTCGAAGGACCGCAGGCGGTCGGCCTGGTCGGGCACCACGGTGAGCGCCATGAGCTCGTCCGCGCCGGTCGCCTCGACCAGCCCGGCCAGCCGCCGGCGGACCGTGTCCACGCCGCCGATGAGCTGGGGGGCCGCGAGGTCCTCGAGGAAGGCCCGCTCGGCGGTGTTGTAGGCGTGCGCGCCCTCGGCCGCGGCGGAGGGGAACGCGTCGAATCCGCCGATGGTGCGCATCCAGATCTTGCCGAGCAGGTAGGGGGCGGCGGCCCGTGCCGCGGCCTGGTCGCTGTCGGCGACCGTCGCTATCACGCTGATCAGCGCGTGCGGCCGGTCGAGCTGGGGTGAGGGGCGGAACGCCGCCCGGTAGTGGCGCAGCGCCGCCGTGCTCGCGTGCGGGTTGATGTGGTGGGCGAAGGCGTAGGGGAGGCCGAGGGCGGCGGCGAGCCCGGCGCTGGCCGGGCTGGAACCGAGCAGCCACAGCTTCGGCCGGCTGTCGGCGGCGGGCACCGCGAGCACCCGGCTGCCCGGGGCGGTGGGGGCGAAGTAGCCCGAGAGCTCCCGCAGTTGGCCCTCGAAGCGCTCGTCGCCGCCGGGCGTGCGGCGCAGCGCCCGGGCGGTGGTCGGATCGGTTCCGGGCGCCCGGCCCAGCCCGAGGTCGACGCGGCCCGGGAAGAGCGCCTCCAGCGTGCCGAACTGCTCGGCGACGACGAGCGGGGCGTGGTTGGGCAGCAGCACCCCGCCCGAGCCGACCCGCAGCGTGCTGGTCGCGGCGGCGATCCTGCCGGCGAGCACGGCCGGCGTCGAGGTGGCCAGACTGGGGGTGTTGTGGTGCTCGGCTACCCAGTACCGGTGGTAGCCGAGTTCCTCCACCCGGGGCGCGAGCGCGACGGTGTCGCGCAGTGCCTGGGTGGCGCTGCCGCCTTCGAAGACGGGCACGACGTCGAGGGCGGACAGGGGCGGGCCGGCGGGGCGTGTCATCGGATCCTCCGGGAGGGCCGCGCCGCCGGAGTCGGTGCCCAACTCGGTCCGACCC
>NZ_UBIZ01000105.1:0-248 GCF_900465275.1 Parafrankia sp. Ea1.12
GGGTGCCTCTCGTCAGGAAGCCATCGGTTGGTGTGGTAACCCCGATTCTCCCTGCACGGCAGGCACCCGCTCACGTTCCAGCCATCTACAAACCCTCAACATCACCAGCTACTGGCGGATTTAGGTCTGACCGCGCCGGGCCCACCGGGAACTCGCGACTAACGCTCCCGGCGGTGTTGCCTTCCACGGATCTGAACGTGTCGGCGCCCTGGAACTGTTCATTTCGCGGCTCAATCACCCGGCCTACA